>JAUVXG010000048.1 GCA_030603685.1 Pleomorphomonas sp. | reverse complement strand
TCCCGGATCTATACCTTCCTGCCGGCGGCCGGCGGCGTCGGCAACACGACCCTGGCGCTGCAGGCGGCCGCGCTGCTGCATCAGGCGGCGGCGCGCCGCCACCAGACGACATGCGTCGTCGACCTCAACCTCCAGAACGGCTCCTGTGCCGAGTATTTCGATCTCGAACCGCACTTCGACATTGCCGAAATCGAGAACCAGCCGGATCGGCTCGACCGCAAGCTGCTCGATGTCATGCTGAGCCGCCACAAGTCGGGCCTTGCCATCGTGTCGGCGCCGCCTTGCCCGTGGGAGATGCGCAGCTATCGGCCGGACCTCGTGGCACGCCTGCTCGACCTCGTCGCCGGACACTTCGACAACGTGGTGATCGACCTGCCCCGCACCTGGTTCCCCTGGACCGACTCGGTGCTTCAGGGGTCGGATCACGTCTTTCTCACCACCGAGATGACGGTGCCGGCGCTGCGACAGGCGCAGCGGCTCGCCCAGGCCGTACAGGAACGGATTCACAAGAACGCCCGCTTCGGCGTCATCGTCAACCGCGTCGATGCCAAGGGCAGCCCCAGCGTGTCGCTCTCTGAAATCAAGACCCTGTTCGGCGACGCCTTCGCCGGCTCGGTCGCCAACGACTACAAGGCGGTAAGGGAGGCGCTCGATCAGGGGCGGGCGCTCGGAGAGGTGGCGCCCAACTCGCGCGTGATCGCCGATCTCCGGGCGATCATTGCCGATCCGGCGGACCCTGTCTCGTCCTCATGGACGGCGCCGCTTCGTACTCTTCTCGCCCGCCTGAAGCGTTCGGACGCTTCGACGTCGATCAAGGGGAGACGTCATGCGTAGCCGCTTCCAGACCCTGCAATCGGGAGAAGCGCCACCAACGATGCCCCAGGACCGGCCGTCGGCATCGCTGATCCAGGTCGCCCCGCTACGCGAGATGGAACCGCTGCCGCTGCCAAAGCCGATCAACGAGAAGCTGATCGCCGCCAAGGACAAGCTGCACAAGCGCCTGATCGAGGACCTCAATCTCTCGCAGCTCGAGAAGCTGTCGCCCGATGCGGTGATGCGAGAGCTCTACGGCCAGGTGAGCGCGTTTGCCGCCGAGGAGCGACTGGCGCTCAACGAGCAGGAGTTCGGCGAGTTCGTCACCGCCGTCTATGATGAGATGATGGGGCTTGGACCGCTGGAAGCGATCATGCGGGACCCCACGATCAACGACATCCTGATCAACGGCCACCAGAACTGTTTCGTCGAGCGCTTCGGCAAGCTTGAGCCGATCAACATTCCCTTCAAAAACGAGGCGCATCTCCTGCGCATCATCAACAAGATCGTGGCTGCCGTCGGTCGGCGCATCGACGAAAGCCATCCGACCTGCGACGCCCGCATGCTCGACGGCTCACGCTTCAACGCGGCGATCCGGCCGATCGCCGTCGATGGGCCGCTGGTGTCCATCCGCAAGTTCGCGAAGAAAAAGCTGTCGCTCGACCGGCTTATCGATGTTGGCGCCTTGGCCAAGCCGATGGGCGAACTGATGGCCGCCGCCGTCAATGCCCGCGTCACCACGCTGATCTCGGGCGGTACCGGCACCGGCAAGACAACCATGCTCAACGCGCTCTCCGCCTTCATCTCGCCGGACGAGCGTCTGATCACCATCGAGGACGCGGCCGAGTTGCAACTCCAGCAGCCGCATGTCGCCCGCATGGAGACGCGCCCGGCCAACACGGAGGGTCATGGCGAGATCCGGCAACGCGACCTCGTCAAGAACGCCCTGCGCATGCGCCCCGATCGCGTCATCCTCGGCGAGTGCCGTGGCGAGGAAGCCTTCGACATGTTGCAGGCCATGAACACCGGCCACGAAGGGTCGATGGCCACGATCCACGCCAACACGCCGCGCGACGCCATCTCCCGCCTCGAACAGATGCTGGGCATGACCGGCATGCCGATGACCGTCGCCTCCATCCGTTCGCAGATTGCCTCGGCGGTGCGGTTGATCCTGCAGCTCACCCGCCTTTCCGATGGCAAGCGTCGCGTCACCTCCATTTCCGAGATCACCGGCATGGAAGGCGACATCATCCAGATGCAGGAGATCTTCCGTTACAACAGGCTGCGGACGGAGGCGGACGGAACCGTGGTCGGCGAGTTTCGTGCCACCGGCATCCGCCCCCGTTTCCTCGACGATCTCGTCGCCAAGGGAATCAGCGTGCCGAGCGCCTATTTCGACCCCACCAAACCGCTCGTGTGAGGCCGGCATGAACGAGATGCACCTCTTCTACGCGTTCGCCGGCTTCGCCGCCGCCTTTCTGGCGGAGGCGGTGTATCTCCTGACCGTGAATGCCAGCGCCGACCGCCGCCAGGTCAATCGCCGGCTCCGCGTGACGGCGCCTGACGCCAACAGGCAGGAGGTCATGATCCTGCTCAGGCGCGAGCGTGGCCTGACCGCCTCCGGCGGCATGCCGAGCCACCTCGCCTGGCTCGGTCGGCTGATCGTTCAGTGCGGCATCACCATAGGCCTCACCAAACTGATGCTGGTGTTTGCCGCCACCGGTCTCATCATCGCCGGCCTCGTCTTCAACTTTACCGACCACGACCTCTTGAAGACTGCCATCGCGCTGCCGCTCGGCGGCTTCGTCCTGCCCGTCATGGTGCTCCGCATGCGGCGAACCCAGCGGCAGGAAAAGTTCGCCTTGCAGTTCCCCGAGGCGATCGAGCTGATCGTTCGTTCGCTCAAGGCCGGTCATCCCGTGCCGGTGGCGATGTCGATGGTGGCGCGCGAAATGCCCGACCCCATCGGCACCGAGTTCGGGATGATGGCCGACGAGGTGACCTATGGCGCCGACCTCGTGACGGCGCTCGCCAACATGCAAGCCCGTGTCGGCCAGGAAGACCTGCCGCTCTTCGTGACCGCCGTCTCCATCCAGTCGTCGACCGGCGGCAACCTGCGCGAGATCCTGCAAAACCTCACCGACGTGATCCGGCAGCGCATCAAGATGCGCCGGAAAATCCGGTCGATCTCGGCCGAAGGCCGAATTTCCGCCGTCTTCCTCACCGCCATGCCGGTCCTGCTGTTTCTGGCTCTCAACTTCATGTCGCCCGACTATTACGGCTCGGTGTGGGGAAAGCCGATGACCACCTGGGGGCGCGTCGGAGCCGCTGCCTGGCTCGGCGTCGGCAACCTGAGGATGGAGAAGATGATCAGCTTCCGCTTCTGAGGGCTCAATGCCCGACGGCGGCCTCTCCGCGCTCGGGATCGCCCAGGCCAGACCGGATCTCGTGGCGCTCGTCGCCTTCGTGGCCATGCTGGCGAGCATCGCTGCGACGATCGCGAGTTCGCTGGCGCGTCGCGGTCGCGTAAGACGCCGCCTCACGGTCGATCTGCCTGCACCGAAACGAGAAACGGCGGGAGAGGAGCCAGCCGACGATCCTCTGTCGGCCCTGGGGCTCGGCCCTGAGGGAAGCCGCCTGCCGCCGGCGCTGGAGCGGTTTGTCTCTCAGGCGAACAGCATCTTCACCAGCGGCGACGCGGGCAAGATGAAGCTGGCCCGGCAGAGGATGATCCGCGCCGGCCTGTTCTCGCCGCATGCCGTTGCCGTGTTCTTTCTGGCCCGCCTCGCGGGGGCCATACTGGCGCCGCTCGTCGCGCTGTCGGCTCTGACGACCATCGGCTTCGAGCCCGAGTTCACGAAGCTGCTTCTCATCCTGATGGTGTCCGCCATCGTCGGCTACCTTGCCCCGAGCTTTTACGTCGACCGGCGCACCAAGACCGTTCTCAGGCAAAACCGCATTGCTTTTCCCGATTTCATGGATCTGATGGGCGTCTGCGCCAACGCCGGGCTTTCCATGGAAGCCAGTCTCGAGCGCGTGACGCAGGAGCTGGCGCCGATGTATCCGGCGCTGGGCGTCAATCTCCAGGTGCTTTGCCTGGAAGTGCGGGCCGGGCGCTCGATGGAGCTGGCGCTGCAAACCCTGGCAGACCGCGTCGGCGTTCCGGAGGTCCGCGCCTTTGCGACGCTGCTGCAGCAGTCGCGCGAACTCGGATCGAGCCTTTCCGATGCGCTGCGCGTCTTCTCCGAGGACATGCGCCACCAACGCCTCGCCGCGGCCGAGGAAAAGGCCTATGCCCTGCCGGCCAAGCTGTCGGTGCCGGTCACGGCCTGCATCCTGCCGGTGGTTCTGTTCATCGCCATCTGGCCGGTGGTGGTGAAGTTCAACAGCTGATCAGGCCGCGGCGACGTCATCGAGGAATGCGCGCACCCGCTGGCGCAGTTCGGCGGTCTTCTCCGTCACGTCCGCCGAGGTCGAGAAGACCGATCCGGCGGCGGCACGCGATTTTTCCGCCGCGGCCGAGACACCGCCGACGCTGTGCGTCAGATCGGCGGCACCCGAGGATACCGCCCCGATGTTGGCGGCGATCGTGCCGGTGACGACGCCCTGCTCTTCGATGGCCGCCGAAATGGCCGTGGTATAGGAGCGGACCTCGTTCATCACCACGCCGATCGAGCGGATCGCCTCGACGGTGTCGCCGGTCGAAGACTGGATGCTTTCGATCTTTTCGGAAATGGTGCTGGTCGCCTGAGCCGTCTGCGCGGCCAGCGATTTCACCTCGCTGGCAACCACGGCGAAACCCTTGCCTGCCTCGCCGGCGCGCGCGGCTTCGATCGTGGCGTTGAGGGCCAGGAGGTTGGTCTGCGCCGCGATGCTTTCGATGAGGGTGACCACCTCGCCTATGGCGACGGCGAGCTCGGCCAGTTCTCCGACCCGCTTGTTCGCGCCCTCGACCATCTCGGCCGCCTTCAAGGTCACTTGGGAGGTCCTGGAGATCTGCTCGGAAATCTCGGAAATCGCACCGCGCAACTCGTCGGAAGCGGAGGCGACCGCCGAGGCGCTGGTCGCCGATTGTTCCGCACCCTGCGCCGCCATGCCCGCCAACCGCTCGGTTTCCTCGCCGGCGGTGGAAAGATCTCCGGCGAGGCGATCGAGACCGTTCATCTCGTCGATCACTGCGTCGAGCCGACGACCGACATCGCCGCCAAAGCTGGCAATCAGTCGTTCGACGGCCTCGCGGCGGCGCTGGCGATCGCGCTCGGCCTGCTCCTGCTCGGCGCGAAGGGCATCCCGCTCCTCGGCACTGCGGCGGAACACATTGACGACGCGCGCCATCTCCCCCACCTCATCGGTCCGCTCCAGACCTGCGACCTCCACCGTCCGCCCTTCGGCGATGCCCGCCATGGAAGCACGCAGGGCTCGCATCGGGCGAGTGATGGTTCGGGTAAGCAGACCGGCGACAACGACCAACAGAGTGGCGATGACCAGGGTCGAGGCCGCCGCCCAGACAGCGGACGAGAGGTTTTCTGCCGCGATGTCATCGACATAGACACCCGTTCCGATCGCCCAGCCCCAGGCCGGGAAAGGCAACACGTAGCTGGTCTTCGGCACGGGCTGCTCGGCACCCGGCCGCGGCCACAAGTAGCTGTAGTAGCCGCCGCCGTTCCGGGCGAGCCGAGCCATGTCCTTGAATAGCGGCGCGCCTGCAGGATCGGTGGAGGCGGAGAGATCCTTGCCGTCGAGCTCGGGCTTGATCGGATGCATGACCATGTGAGCATCGAAGTCGATGACGAAGAAGTATTCCTCGCCGTCGTAGCGCAAGGACGAAAGCGCCGCGAGCGCTTGCTTTTTCGCGGTCGCCTCGTCGAGGGCACCGCTCTTTGCCTGGTTCGCGAAATGCCCGACCGACGACACCGCCGTATCCGTCAGGGAACGCAGCGTCTCGGTACGATGGATCCGGTTGGATGCCGTGAGTTGGTAGGTCGACAACCCAGCGACGCCGGACACCGCCAAGACAGCCAGTAGTATGAGGGAGTGGAATCGGCCGGCGATGCTGTTGAGCCTGATCATTCTTCTACCACCCCTGACACATGACGCTCCGGTCGGATGATTGATCAAGCGTGTGAACAGCTTGTTAATAGAATAGAGCCATCGCCGCCTGCCCAAGTATTTATTTCTGGCGGACCTCTCAATAAAATTGAACAGGAATTCTTGACGCAGATTTATGGTGCACTCGCTACCATCAGGCACTCCACCAAGGTATGCACCATGGACCGACTTTTCTTCCTGCCTGCGTTCGCTCTTTTGCTAGCCCTGCCGCTCAGTGCATGCAGTACAGCCTTCGAGGATGGGCTTATCGACGACGGCCCCGAGTATTCGCAGTTCGCAAGCCAGCAGGCGACCTTGCGAAACCGCGCCAAGGCTGCCTTTCGACAGAGTGACTTCGCCGGCGCCGAACGCACCTTCCGAGCAGCTCTGGCCAAGGATCCGCTCGACCCGGAAGCGTGGCTCGGCTTCGCCGCCGCTTCCGACCGCCTCGGGCGATTCGAGGTCGCCGACAAGGCTTACGCGCAAGTGATCGCCATCGCCGGCCGACGCGGCGAAGTGGTGAACAACATGGGTTGGTCGCAGTGGCACAGAGGCAACCACGCAGCGGCCAAGCTCCTGTTTGCCGAGGCGCTGACGCTCGCCCCGGGCAATCCGGTGATCGTCGCCAATGCGTCGGCCAAGAGCAGCGAGAGCTGACTAGAGCCCGTCCGGCGAACTCTGGTTCGCCAACAGGCTCTAGCTCTTTGTTTTTGAAGCAACTCCGGACGCAAAACCGGTTCCCACTTTTGCTGGAGTGGCTCTAGAGGCGAATCGGCCCCTTGAAGATGAAAAATGCGCCCAGGCCGATGAACGAGAAGCCGATCAGATGGTTGAGCGTGACCGGCTGCTTCAGGTAGACGGCAGAGAAAACCATGAAGATGGCAAGCGTGATCACCTCCTGCATGGTTTTGAGCTCGGCTGCCGAATAGACGCGGAAGCCGTAGCGGTTTGCCGGAACCGCAAGGCAATACTCGACGAGGGCGATCGTCCAGGAGATCAGGATGACGGCCCAGAGCGGCTTGTTCGGGTACTTGAGGTGGCCGTACCAGGCGAAGGTCATGAACAGATTGGAGGCGACGAGCAGAACGACAGGGAGCAATGCCGGCGGGATGAAGGACATCAGGGCAGTTCCGGTGGGAATAATTCCGGAGTCTTGATTCCAGAATTTGGGCGGCATGACGGCAGCCTTGATTTCGACATTCCGGCGGCGCATCGACCCGCCGTCCGACCTCGGGAGCCGAGCAATGCGATTGCGTTTTGTCGTTTCACTCCTCGCCTTGCTTGCCTCTCCCGCCATTGCCGGCGACATCGAGCCACGCCTGACGCTTCCGGCTGGCAGTCATGCCGTGGCACTCACCTTCGACGCCTGTTCGGGCGCCGTTGACGAACGCATCCTGGATGAGCTGATCGCCGACCGCGTTCCCGCCACGATCTTCGTCACGCATCGATGGCTGAAGCACAACGCAGCCGCCACGGCGCGGCTTCTGGCGCATGCCGATCTGTTCGAAATCGAAAACCACGGTGAGAATCACGTACCGGCCATCACCGACCGGCCGACCGTCTTCGGCCTGCCGACGGCGGGGTCACTCTCGGCGGTGTCGCAGGAAGTGACGGGAGGCGCGGCGGCCGTGACGGCTGCCTTCGGGCGGACACCTCTCTGGTATCGAGACGCCTCGGCCCGCTACAGCCGCGACGCGACCAAGCTGATCGTCGAACTCGGATACAGGGTTGCCGGCTATTCCCTCAACGCCGATGTCGGCGCGTCGCTGCCGGCGGCAGCCGTGAGCAAGCGCATTCGAATGGCGAAACCGGGCGACGTCATCATCGCCCACATCAACCATCCGGAACGGTCGGCCGGTGCCGGGGTCGTCGAGGGAATCAGGGCCCTTCTTGCAAGGGGCGTGCGGTTCGAGCGGCTCGACGTCGCCTTCCGTCCGCCGACCGGCTGAAACCATCCAGCCCGATCACAGCGAGCCGAAGTCTCCCTTGGCGGATGGATCGGCGGTGCCGGCCGGACCTCTGGTGGCGGCCGGACCACTCTTCGGCGCCGCGAGCGTCCCACAGGCCACCGTCAAACCGGCTCCGTCTGCAAGATCGAGATCAACGCTGCGGTTCGCCGTCACATCAAGCAACGACCACATCGGAGAACCGTCCCCGGAACCGAGGCCGATGAGACAGGCGGGAAGGCGGGTAGACACGCCGGAGGGAGCCTCGACGGCGGCGGCGGGGGATGGGAGCCCCAGAGCCGTTACGATGGCCAGCAGCGGGAAAGTGGGCTTTCCGGGGATGCGCACCATATCGTCTCTCCAGAGTGACTGACAGGCCGCCCGAATGGCGCGGCGAAACCAAACCTGTCAGCCCTTAACGCGGAGCACGTAAAAGAGTTTCACGGCACGAGCACCAAGGCGGCGTCAGGATGCTGCCTTCTCGCCCGGCTTGGCCTGCCAGATGTTCTGGCGGTTGCGAATCTCGCGAGGCGCCGGCCCGAAGTAGGTGGGTGTCTTGACGAAATCGCGCGGCGCCAGCACCACCGACTGGATGCGCTGATAGAGCGATTTGGCCGAAATCGGCTTGCACAGTAGCTCGTGGATGCCGAGTCGGCGCGCCTCGATGATCCGGCTGCGCTCGGTATGGCCTGTCACCATGATGATGGGAATATAGGCGAAGGGATTGGACGGTACGCGAATCATCCGCACCATGTCGGCGCCGTCGAGGATCGGCATCACCCAATCGAGGATCAGAATATCCGGGTTGGCGCGGTCCATCGCCTCCAGGCCGGACGCACCATCTTCCGCCTCCACGATGCGACGCGCGCCGAAGCCTTGCAGCATCGTCCTGAGGATCGTGCGCATGTAGGCGCTATCTTCCACGACCAGGAAGGTCAGGGATGACAGATCAAGCTGCACCGGCATACTCCTTCGCCTACCTCCCTATCAGCCAAAGGTGAAAAAGCGGTTAGGCGCCGCCGCCGCAGAAGCGGCGGGCCGGAGGCATCGACCAAAGGCCAACAGGACCGGCAACTTCACCTCGACCGACCCTTTCCTGGTTCGGCGATGACGAAACCGCTTGAGACTTCACCGATGCCGTGCTTTAGTTTCAGGCAGATGCGTCGGGTTTCTGGACCCGTTCAAAAATCTGTGACCACGCAAGGACATCGGGGAGCCCCTACCGTCTTTTTGCCGACCCTTTGATCAAGACAGCGTGTGATTTGATCGTGATCAAAGGCGTCTCGCGGCAACATGCGTAGGTTATCGTAGGTGGAAAGACGACGGACCGTCGGCCATGGCGAGGCGATCCGTTCACGGAAAGACGCTCAGTCCGCCGGGCGTCGGAGGGATTGGATCGATCATGAACTATGATGCCGTGTTCGAGAGTGCCGTCCAGGCGCTGCAGGACGAGAAGCGCTATCGCGTGTTCGCGGAACTGGAGCGGATGGCCGGACGGTTCCCCACCGCTCTCTGGCATCAGGGCGGCGATACGCGAGAGATCACCGTCTGGTGTTCCAACGATTACCTCGGCATGGGACAGCACCCCAAGGTGATCGGCGCCATGACGTCCGCAGCCGAGGCGATGGGCGCCGGTGCCGGCGGCACGCGCAACATTTCCGGCACCAACCATCCCCTGGTCCAGCTCGAGCATGAGCTCGCCGACCTGCACGGCAAGGAGGCCGCCCTGGTCTTCACGTCGGGCTATGTGTCGAACGAGGCTGCGATCTCGACCATTGCCAAGCTCCTGCCCAACTGTCTGATCCTGTCCGATGCTCTCAACCATGCATCGATGATCCATGGCGTTCGCTCTTCCGGCGTCTCCAAGCAGATCTGGCGGCACAACGATCTCGACCACCTCGAGGAGCTGCTGATCGCGGCCGGACCGGATCGCGCCAAGCTGATCGTCTTCGAAAGCGTCTATTCGATGGACGGCGATATCGCCCCGATCGAGAAGATCGCCGACCTCGCCGACAAGTACAACGCCTTCACCTACATCGACGAAGTGCATGCCGTGGGCATGTATGGCGACCGGGGCGCCGGCATCTGCGAGCGCGACGGCGTCATGGACCGCATCGACGTCATCGAGGGAACGCTCGCCAAGGGCTTCGGCGTGATGGGCGGCTATATCACCGGCAAGAAGTCGCTGGTGGATGCCGTCCGCTCCTACGCCCCGGGCTTCATCTTCACGACGGCCCTGCCGCCCGGCCTCTGCGCTGCCGCCACCGCGTCGATCCGGCACCTCAAGGAAAGCCGTAGCGAGCGCGAAGCGCATCAGCGCCAGGCTGCCCGCACCAAGGCGGTGCTGAGGGCGGCCGGCCTGCCGGTCATGCCGTCGGTGACGCATATCGTGCCGGTGCTGGTCGCCAATGCCGATCTCTGCAAGAAGGCGACCGACATCCTGCTGGACAAGCACGGTATCTACATCCAGCCGATCAACTACCCGACGGTGCCGCGCGGCACCGAGCGCCTCCGGATCACCCCGACGCCGTTCCACAACGACGCCGTGATCGACCACCTGCGTGATGCGCTGGTCGACGTATGGGAAACCCTCAGCCTGCCGTTCTCCGAGCCGAGCGTGCCGGAGGCCGAGATCGTCGTGCGCCAGCAGATCTTCAGCGCCGCCGGTGGCTGACAGCCATCCGAGCGCAAGAACACGAAACGGGATCGACGGCGTCGGTCCCGTTTTTCTTTGGCCGATTTTTTCTTTTGCCGATGATGTATCGATGGGGGGCGCTCAGCCCTTGCGACGCTGCTCGCCTTCGGGCACGCGGCCGCGGGCCCCTTCCGGCTCGCGTTCGGGAGCGTCTTCGACGTCATCGTCCTCGAGTATACGCCAGGCCGCGCCCTCGAGATCGTCATATTGCCCCGTCTTAAGTGACCACATGAAGCCGGCCAGGCCGAGAAGACCGAGGGCCAAGGCCGCCGGCACGAGAAAGACGAGAACGCTCATACCCGGTCCCCAGACATTTCCTCAAGGGCGGCGGCCACCGCCGCCGGTGGCCGCACGGCCGGAGGCATGGCGACACGACGCAGGCGCAACGCATTGAGCGTCACGATCAGGGAAGAACCTGACATCGCAACAGCAGCGATCAGAGGCGTGACATAGCCCAGAACGGCAATTGGCACGGCGATCAGGTTGTAGACGACTGCCGTCCAGAGGTTCTGCTTCATCAACTTGTAAGCGGCGCGCGAGACATCCAGCGCGGTGACCACAGGCTTCAGGCTCTCACCCAGGAAGACGGCATCGGAGGCGGCCTGAGCAAGATGAGCGGCCGAGACCGGCGACAAAGATACGTGGGCGGCGGCCAGCGAAGGCGCATCGTTGAGGCCGTCACCGACCATCAGCACGCGTCTTCCCTCGGCCTTCAGCGCGTCGAGCCGGGCAATCTTGCCGGCCGGATCGACCTCGGCCTGCCAGTCGGAAATGCCGAGCCTTGCCGCAACGACCGACACGGCCGCCTCGCGATCTCCCGACAGGATCACCAGCCGGCAGCCCCGCGCGCGAAGCTCGGCCACGACCTCGACGGCATCCGACTTGAGACGTTGGGCGAAGGCGAACACCGCTTGCCGTTCGCCATCGGAAAAGGCGATGAGGGACGCGTCGGGATGAGCCGAGCGGACCGGATCGGCCAGCTTGTCGTCAATGGAGCAGAAAGAAAGCGAACCGAGCCGCAAGATCCGTCCAGCCACGTCGACCGTCACGCCCTCCCCCGTCACCTCGCGGGCACCGTCGAAGGCGCCGCCAGCGCCGGATACGCGCGCCAATGCCTCGGCCAGCGGATGCCGGCTCGAGCGGGCAAGACGGCCGGCGAGTTCGAGAAGATCGTCTGATACGGCGGATCGGTTGGCCAGCAGCGGCTCGGGGCTGGTCAGCGTTCCCGTCTTGTCGAAAACGACAGTGTCGACGCGAGCAAAGCGCTCGATGGCATCGCCGGCGTTGAGCAGGATGCCATTGCGGAAGAATCGACCAGCTGCCGTCACTTGCACCGCCGGCACGGCAAGCGCCAACGCGCACGGACAGGTGATGATCAGCACGGCTATGGCATTGACCAGGGCCGTATGCCAGCCCGCCCCGACGGCGAGCCAGCCGATGGCCGTGAGCAACGCCGACAAGTGGACCACCGGCGCATAGGCGCGCGCTGCGCGGTCGGCCAGACGGAGTGCGCCGGACTTCGCCGATTGCGCCTCGCCGATCAGCCGTTCGATTTCGGCCATCAGCGTGCCTTCGACGGCGGCGGTGACCACCACCGTCAGGAGACCCGCGCCGTTCAGCGTGCCGGCGTGGACGACGTCGCCGGGCGCGACCGGCACGGGAAGCGTCTCGCCCGTGACCAGACTGCGATCGACGTCGGACTGGCCGGAGAGAATCTCGCCATCGACCGGAACCCGCTCGCCCGGCCGTACCAGCACGATATCGCCGGGATGCACCGCGCTCAGCGGCACGCGCACAAGTTCGCCATCGCCCCCACGTTTCAGCGCCGAGTCGGCGCGAAGGGTCGCCAGCGTCTCCGCCTCGATCGCCGTGCGGCGGCGCATGTTCTCGTCGAGGAAGCGGCCGAGCAACAGGAAGAACAGCAGCATCAGCGCGCTGTCGAAATAGGCTTCGAGAGCGTGGTTCAGCGTGTTGAAGATCGAAAGGCCCATGGCAAGGCAAACGCCGAGCGTGATGGGCACATCCATGTTGAGCGACCGTCGGCGAATGGCGGCGAAGGCGCTTCGAATGAACGGCCGAGCGGCGTAAGCCACTGTCGGAATGGCGATGAGCGCGCTCATGAAATGGAAGAAGTCGCGCGTCTCGGGCGTGATGTCGGTGACGTTGCCGGACCAGACCGAAACCGACATCAGCATGACGTTCATGGCGCCGAAACCGGCGACACCCATGCATTTCAGAAGCTCCCGCGCTTCGGACGAACGGTTGTCGCCTCGCGTCGCCGGGTCGAACGGCTGCGCCGGATAGCCGATCGCCGCCATCCGTTCCAGCACGCCATCCGGCGTCAGCTTGTCGGGCGAAAAGACGACCGAGGTGCGGCGGTTTGCGACATTGACCCGGGCGCTGACCACGCCCGGCAGGCGACGAAGACCTCGCTCGATGTCGGTGAGGCAGGCAGCGCACGTGATGCCGTCGACGGCGAGTTCGATGCGGCGGGCGCCGTCACGATCGGCGACGGTGTAGGCTTCCCAGTCGTGCCCTACCGACCTCCCTTCGGGGTCGCGCTCCAGATTTCCGGCATCCACCGCTATGTTCACGGCGTCTCCCTTCGTCAGCGGACGAGGCGCAACTGGTTGCGGCTGCGGAAAAGCCGCTCATCACCCTTGTAGGCCTCGATGGTGAGGTTCCACATGCCGGCCTTCACCCCCTGAAGCACCGCGCGATAGGTGCCGCTCGCCACTTCGGACAGGCTGGCCGAATGATCGTGGTTCGGATCGACGGCATGGGTAAGCCGGACGCGTACGTCGAGCCCGTGAAGATCGGCCCCGGCCTTGTCGGTGAAGTGGATCTCGACGGAGGCGTCCTCACCAGCGGGACGAACAGCGGCGTCCACCGTCCAGCCGCGATCGGCCTGCGCCTTGCCCGCCGCGATCTCGCCCTCGAACTCCTGGCCGGCCTTGTAGCTCGACGCCACTTCCACGCCGGGGAAAGTCGAAACCGCCAAATAGATGAAGGCGCCGTTCACCGCGAAGGTTATGCCGAAGAAGGCGAAGAGCCAGAGGAGAACGCCCCGTCCGGTCAGACGGCGGCCTCGGTCGGATTCTTCGGTTGTAGCGGTCATGCAGTCGATCTCCTTCGCCATATCCAAGCATCCGCCTTTTGCCAGCCGTTCGCAACCTTCCGGGTTGCGGCTGGCATGGCTCAGTTCGTTGGCGCAGCCTTGAAGAAGTCCGAGGTGGAAGCCTTTTCTCCGTTGTCGGTATCGACGATGTAGAACTCGATCGGCGTCGATTCCGGCAGCGAGACCCCGCCCGGCACCATGACCAGAACGCGCAGCTCGCGTGTCGTGTCGGCCGGCACCTCGATCACCGGCTTGCCGCTGGCCGCCGCCACGCCCTGGGCTTCGACCGTAGAGCCTTCCGGCAACCCGGAGACGCTGAGTGCGAAATGCCGCTCGTGAGGCCGCTTGTTGATCAGGCGCACGGTATAGCCGTTGCGGGTGCCGCCATCGGACAGGTTGACGTAGAGCGGGTTGCGGTCGTGCAACACGCTGACGCCCTGGAAGGCTCGATTGGCCAGGGTGTAGGTCATGATGCCGCCGATGATGACGATCAGCGCCGCATAGAGAACAGTGCGCGGCCGCACGATGCGGAAGATCGGCGGCTTGCCTTCGCTGCGCCGGGCAATGTTCATGTCGGTGTCGTAGCCGATCAGGCCCGGCTCACGGCCAACCTTGGCCATCACCGTGTCGCAGGCGTCTATGCAGAGTCCGCACTGGATGCAGCCGAGCTGCAGCCCCTCGCGGATATCGACGCCAGTCGGGCAGACCTGAACGCACGCCTTGCAGTCGATGCAGTCGCCAACCTTCGCACCGGCCTCTTTCGCCCGGGCGCCCGTTCGTACCGACATGCGCGGCTCGCCGCGATCGGTGCGATAGGTGACGTTGAGGGCCCACTCGTCGGTCAGCGCCGCCTGGATGCGCGGCCAGGGGCACATGTAGAGGCAGACCTGCTCGCGCATGAATCCGGCGAGCGAGTAGGTCGTGAAGGTCAGGATGCCGATCCAGATGTAGACGATCGACGCGGCATTGCCGGTGAAGATATCCCTGATGATCGTCGGCGCGTCGCCGAAATAGAGCACCCAGGCGCCACCGGTGCCGACGGCGATCAAAAGCCAGACGACATGCTTTGCCGCCTTGCGCGCGAACTTGCCGACGCTCATCGGCGCGCGGTCCATCAGAATGCGGTCGCGGCGATCGCCCTCGAACCAGCGTTCGACGGCGAAATAGAGATCGGTCCAGACGGTTTGCGGGCAGAGATAGCCGCACCAGACGCGACCGGCCACCGCGTTCATCAGGAACAGGGCGATGGAGGCGAGTACGAGAAGGCCCGTGAGGTAGTAGACCTCCTGCGGCCAGATCTCCACGCCGAAGAAGTAGGCCTTGCGGCCCGCCATGTCGATCAGAACCGCCTGTCCCGGCGCATCGGGGCCGCGATCCCAGCGGATGAAGGGCAGGAAGTAGTAGATGCCGAGCGTGATGATCAGCACCGACCACTTGATGGTCCTCAAACGGCCACTGACAGACGCGGGATAGTTCTTCTTGGCGGCGGCATAGTAGCTGTCGCCCCCGGTCGTGACGTTTTCGTCGACCCGCATGGTGCCTTCTTCTCCCGACGTCCGCCTTGTCGTCCAGGCGGATCACCTCTAAGTAATCGCCACTATTATTAGCACATTAGCACAAACTAGAACTGGCGGCGACCTGCGATTTGGTCGCTGCCGCCATGCGCCGAACAGCCCTGTCGAGTTCCGGTTCGTCGAATCTGCGCTGCTAGAGTTTTTCCGGCGAAATCGGGTTCGTCGGAAAAACTCCAGCTCTTTGTTAAGACGCAGTTCCAGACGCAAAACCGGTTCCCACTTTTGCTGGAACTGCTCTAGCTCGGCCTTTCCCGAAAAGATTTCCGCGCTTGCCGGAGCTGGCTCAGGCGCGGCTCCCGATTCAAACAGCAGCGGCGGGGATCGCTCCCCGCCGGCTCGACGTCCTCACATAGGTATCTCAGGTACCGCCGCCAAGGTCATGCACGTAGATCGCCAGCGACTTGATGGTCACCGGATCGAGCTTGCCGGCCCAGGTCGGCATGACGCCGCGGTGAGCGTTGGTGACGGTATAGATCACCGACGCCTCGTCGCCGCCGTACAGCCAGATCTTGTCGGTCAGGTTCGGCGCGCCAAGCTCCTGAATGCCCTTGGCATCCTCGCCGTGGCAGCTCGTGCAGTTCTCGGCAAAGATCTGCTTGCCGGCCTCGACATCGGCGCCCTTGACCGAGTTGCCCGACAGCGACAGCACGTAACCGGCGACGTTGCGGATCTGCTTGGCGTCGAGCAGGCCATCGGCGCCGAAGCGCGGCATGTCGTTCATCCGGGTATCCGGGCTGGTCGAACGTATGCCGACGGTGATGGTGTGCTCGATGTCTTCGAGCGTGCCACCCCACAGCCAGTCGTCGTCCTGAAGGTTCGGATAGCCCTTGGAACCCGTGGCACCCGAGCCGTGGCAGGGCGCACAGTTGTCGCCGAAGGCAGCCCGCCCTTGGGCCATGGCGAACTCCAGCATCTTGGGATCGTTCTTGATGTCCTCAAGGCTGGAGCTGGCGAGGTTCTGGCCCACTTCGTTGCGCGCAGCGCGGCCTGCCTCGGCCTCGGCGAGCGCCGAGGCGCGTTGCGAATGGCCGAGCAGCCCTTGCGTGTAGCTCGAGACGAGCGGCACCGCCGGATAGACGAAAACGTAGCCGACCGCAAAAACGATGGTGGCGTAGAACACCCACAACCACCAGCGCGGCAGCGGGTTGTTGAGCTCCTTGATTCCGTCCCACTCGTGGCCGGTGGTCGACACGCCGGTGACCTTGTCGATTTCCTCGTGAGCCATGGCTCAATCCTCCTCAAGCGGGATCTGCGCGGCGTGGTCGAACTTCGCCTTGTTCTTCGGCCACAGCGCATAGACGCAGATGGCCGAGAAGATCAGGAAGAAGTACAGAAGCCCGCTCTGTTGGGCGAAAGCGGCAACCTGTTCGTAGCTGAAGTCCATGGCACCCCTCAACGCAGGTTGGCTTTGTCGTCGTAGGTCGAGAAATCGACCAGCGTACCGAGCATCTGGAGATAGGCGACAAGCGCGTCCATCTCGGTCAGCTTGTTCGGATTGCCGTCGAAGTCACGCACCACCGTCTTGGGATAGCGAGCAACCAGACCCTCTGTCATGCCATCCGGGTTCACCTGGGCCTTGAGGTCGGCTTCCGCGTTGGCGATGTCCTCATCGGTGTAGGGCACACCCTGGAGCCGCAGCGTCTTCATGTCGTCGGCGATGAGGGCTGCCTTGAGCGGCGTCTCCTTCAGGAAGGGATAGGCCGGCATGACCGAGGCCGGAACCACCGAGCGTGGGTCAACGAGATGGGCGACGTGCCAATCGTCGGAGTATTTGCCGCCGACGCGGGCAAGATCGGGACCCGTCCGCTTCGATCCCCACTGGAAGGGATGGTCGTACTGGCTTTCCGCCGCCAGCGAGAAGTGGCCGTAACGCTCGATCTCGTCGCGCATCGGACGGATCATCTGGCTGTGGCAGAGATAGCAGCCCTCGCGGATGAAGATGTTCCGCCCGGCGAGCTCCAGCGGCGAATAGGGGCGCATCCCGGTCACCGTCTCGATCGTGCTCTTGAGGTAGAACAGAGGCACGATCTCGACCAGACCGCCGATGGCCACCACGATCAGGATGCCGATCAGGAGAACGATCGAGTTCCGCTCGAACACCACATGCTTTTGCATGAGACTCATCAGTCGTCTCCTTACTCGGCCGGAGCCAGGGCCACGTCAGCAGCCGGCTTTTCGGACTCGCCGTGGCGAATGGTGAGATACAGGTTGACCGCCATGATCACCGCGCCGGTCAGGAAGAGGATGCCGCCCAACGCACGAATGACGTAGTAGGGATGCATCGCCTCGACGGTTTCGACGAAGGAGTACTGCAGGAAACCAAGCTCGGTGTAGGCACGCCACATCAGGCCCTGCATGATGCCGGACACCCACATCGACGTGATGTAGAGCACGATGCCCAGCGTCGAGATCCAGAAGTGCCAGTCGACGAGCTTCAGGGAGTAGACGTCGCGCTTGCCGTAGATCCAGGGGACCATGCAGTAAAGCGCACCGAAGGAGACATAGCCCACCCAGCCAAGCGCGCCGGAATGCACATGGCCGATGGTCCAGTCGGTGTAGTGGCTGAGCGAGTTGACAGCCTTCACCGACATCAGCGGCCCTTCGAAGGTCGACATGCCGTAGAAGGCGACCGACACGACGAGAAGGCGCAGAACCGGGTCGGTGCGGAGCTTGTCCCAGGCGCCCGACAGCGTCATCAGACCGTTGATCATGCCGCCCCAGGAGGGCATCCACAGCATGACCGAGAACACCATGCCGAGCGTCGACGCCCATTCGGGCAGCGCGGTGTAGTGAAGGTGGTGGGGGCCAGCCCAGATGTAGAGGAAGATCAGCGCCCAGAAGTGGATGATCGACAGCCGGTAGGAATAGACCGGACGGTTGGCCCGCTTCGGCACGAAGTAGTACATGATGGCCAGGAAGCCGGCGGTCAGGAAGAAGCCCACCGCGTTGTGGCCATACCACCACTGCACCATCGCGTCCTGCACGCCGGACCAGACCACATAGGACTTGGAGCCAAAGACGCTGACCGGCACAGCCGCGTTGTTGATGATGTGCAACATGGCGATGGTGACGATGAAGGCGAGATAGAACCAGTTCGCCACGTAGATGTGGGGCTCCTTGCGCCGCCACAGCGTCGCCAGAAAGACCAGGAGATAGGCGACCCAGACGATGGTCAGCCACAGGTCGGCGTACCACTCGGGTTCGGCGTATTCCTTGCTCTGCGTGACCCCCAGCAGGTACCCGGTCCCGGCGATGACGATGAACACGTTGTAGCCGAGAATGACGACCCAGGGGGTGACGAGGCCCGGCATGCGGGCCCGGCTGGTGCGCTGGACGACGTAGAAGGACGTGGCCAGAAGCACGTTGCCGCCGAAGGCGAAGATCACCGCCGACGTGTGAAGCGGGCGGAGGCGTCCGAAGGTCGTCCAGGGAAGGCCGAGGTTGAGGGCCGGATAGGCAAGTTCGAGAGCGATCCAGATGCCGACGGAGAAGCCGGCGATGCCCCAGAACATGGCGGCGATCGAGGCAAACTTGACCGGACCGAGATTGTAGTTCGGCTTGCCGTTGATCTCGGCGGGCTCGACGCGCCCGTCGCGGTCGATGTACGACCGGACGATCAGGAAGATGCCGGCCGCCGACGCGATCGCGCCGATGGTGGCATGAAAGGCAAAGACCGGATCCACCGCCTTGCCGGCGGCCAGAACGCAATAGAGAAAGAGAAGCCCCAGGAAAACCGAGTATGCGGTTTCCTCGAGCGACATCAGAGGTTTGGCCCTCAACGCCGTCATGTTCGTCGCCCCGTGTCTGTCGGAGATCGCCCACCGTCGCCGACGAGCGCCTCGCTTCGCCCGTTTGCCGACGTCCTAGAGTCCCCCGCCCCGGACCTTTGCGTCTGGAGCACGGGAAACAACCTAGTGAGGTCTACGCATACCAACCTTGACAAAGGTCAAGGTTGATCCGGGACTGGAGGGGGTTTAGCGCAGTTCTAGACGTTTTGCCTATATCAAAATGGACTAATTATAATGAGCGACACCGATCGGATCGTTGTCGTTGCAAGCGAGACGGATCGGGAGGCAGATACCCATCCGCCAAAGTGGCCGGGATCGACTGATTCGGTCCAATGCCGCCGCGTTTGACGCCGGTCAATGTTTCCGCCGGCCAGCGGCGCCAAGGATAGCGCATGACCCAACTGGACGAAGCCGTTTCCCTCGAGACCCTCATCCGCGCCACCGTACCGCGCTATACCTCCTATCCGACGGCGCCCCACTTCTCATCCGAGGTCGGAGCGGACGCCTACGGCGGATTTCTCGACGGAGCTGCAACGGAGGACGGCCCCGTCTCTCTCTACGTCCATATCCCGTTCTGTCACTCGATCTGCCACTATTGCGGCTGCACGACCAAGGCGACGCGGCGCTACGCGCCGATCGAAGCCTATGTCGACGTGCTCAGGTCGGAAATCGCCATGGTTGCCGCACGGCTCGGCCGGCGGAGCGTGTCGCACATTCACTGGGGCGGCGGCACACCCAACCTGCTCTCCGCCGAAGCCTTCGAGGACATCGTCGGCGACTTCCACCGTTTCTTCAGCATCGGACCCGATACCGAGCACGCGATCGAGCTCGATCCGCGTCATCTGGGCAAGGAACGGGCGCACGTCCTGCGGGCGATCGGCGTCAACCGCGCCAGTCTGGGCGTGCAGGACTTCGATCCGGCGGTTCAGGCGGCCATCGGCCGAATCCAGCCCGCCGAGACAGTGGCGGCGGCCGTCGAGCACCTCAGAGACGCCGGCATCACCTCGCTGAGCTTCGACCTCATCTACGGTCTGCCCGAGCAGACGGTCTCTTCCATCCGACGCACGGTCGATACGGCCATGGCGCTGACGCCCGATCGCATCTCCCTGTTCGGCTATGCCCACGTTCCCTGGTTCCGCGTCAACCAGAAGCTCATCGACGCATCGAAGCTACCGGGCAGCGAGCAGCGGCTCGAACTCGAACGAACGGCCCACGGCTCCATTGCTGCGGCGGGCTACGTGCCGATCGGCATAGACCACTTTGCGCGACCGAGCGATTCCATGGCCGTGGCCCTGTCGAATCGGACCCTGCGCCGCAACTTCCAGGGCTACACCACCGATCGCGCCGACACGCTGATCGGCTTCGGCGCCTCGTCGATCGGCCGGACCTCCAGGGGATACGCGCAGAACGTCACCGACACCGGCAACTGGCGCGAGCGCATCACCGACGGTCGCTTCGCAACCGAACGGGGGCGCGTGTTGACCGCGGAAGATCGCCTCAGGGCCGACGTGATCGAGCAGCTTCTCTGCTTCTTCGATGTGGACCTGTCGGCCACCGCCGCCCGCCACGGCGCCGAGACGAGCCTGTTCTCGGCCGATCTCGAGAAGCTGGCGCCGCTTGTCCGTGCCGGCTGGGTGGTCGCCGACGACAGGCGGGTGGCCATCGCTCGGCACGGTGCCGAGCTGGCGCGCCTCGTCGCCTCCGCCTTCGACGCCTATCTCGGCACGGGCGGGCGTCATTCGGTGGCGGTTTAGTCGGCCCTCGACGTCAGTGGATGCCGGTCATCTTGCAGACCCGGCAGACGTCGACGAGGCGGATGCGGTCGTTGCGTTCGATGGCGATGAAGCCGCGTCGCTTCAGGTCGGACAGCACACGGCTCACCGTCTCGATGGTGAGGCCGAGGAAGTCGGCGATCTCCTGCCGCGTCATCTTCAGCACCACGAGCTCGGTATCCGTATTGTGCCGCTCCGGCCCGGTACAGCCGACAACGCCGCGATTTGGCACGAAGCGCATCAGGAAGCTCGCCACCCGCTCGGTGGCGGACTTGCGACCGAGCAACACGGCGTGGCTATGCAGGGCTTCGATGCGCGTCAGGAGACAGCGATTGACGTGGGCGAGCAGATCAATGGACTGATCGATGTCGCGGCGATCCAGCACTCGCACCTCGGCAGAGGTCAGCGCCTCGGCAGTGCAATCGTAGAGACCGGTGAGCGAATGACCGAAAAGGTCACCCTCGCCGAGAATGTCGACGACCTGACGGCGCCCGTCGCCAAGCAGGCGATAGAGCATGATCTGGCCGCTGACCACCTCATAGAGGTGACTGGCGGTATCGTCCTCATGAAACAGCACGGCATGAGCGTCGTGGCGGTCGAAGCGCGCGCGCGGCGAAGCGCGGTAATGGGCCCAGGCGCTATCGTCGGCCGGCGCGCGAAGCCGGGTGCCGGCATAGCGGCTGCGATGGCGCCCATCGTCGAAACCACCAGCTGCGAACCCTTCGGCAAACGAGGTCTTTTTTTCAACGAACATCGATCCCTCCTCGATGACATGCTCGGCGACACGTGGTCGGCAGGCCACCGGAGGATCGAACCGGCCATCCGTCCATGGCCGCTCGCTCTCCGTCGGCTCGACCGAAACCCGTCCGCTTCGGCCGCACCACTATCGACACTGACACAATATGGACATAAGCGCCCTGCGGTAATTCGTTTGGTTACTTAACCATCGCAGGAAGGGTTATTGCGCTCGGGGGCCTAAGCCGCGACGACGCGGGCGGAAACAAAGACCCGCCGCCAGCCCCGGAAAGCGCAGGCAATCAATCTCCACCCGGACAAAACGGGCGGGAACATGGACAATTTCGTCAGACATCGTCGCTTCCTCCGCGGGAGGAAGACAAAAAAACCCGGCGAACCGGGCGGCCAAAGCACCGTGCAGCAGACGGATCAGGCGGTGATCGCCTCCAGCCAGTCGGCCGCCGGCGGTTTGCGAAGGATCTTCACGTCGGCCAAGCCTTCGGTTTCGCGCGCGATCGTCCGTGACGATGTGCCGGAAATGGCGATGACTTTGGGCGTCGCGCCGGCCTTCTCCAGATGGCGAACGAGTTCGCCACCACTCATGCCCGGCAAGCCGAGGTCGACGATCATCGTATCGTCGGGAGCTGGGGAAGCGGAATGAATGAACTCCTCGGCGCTCGCAAAGACACGCACCGGCAACCCCGCTCCTGAGAGCAGGGATTCCAGCGCGTCGGCGACCGAAGGATCGTCCTCAACAATGATATACATAAGCCACACTCTAAAACTGCGAGGCGCAAACCAGTCGCAGGAAAAAGTAGTGTGCCTTGATCATTGGGCAATGTTTATCCGTGATCCCCCGTATGCGCAGTCAGCACGATACGGACGAGATCGGCTGCGTTGCGCGCACCGAGCTTTTCCATGATGCGTGCACGGTGCACTTCGATGGTTCGCGGAGAGATGCCAAGGCGCCGTCCGGCTTCCTTGTTGGAGGCGCCGCCGGTGATTTCCTGCAGAACATCGCGCTCGCGCGGAGTCAGATGCTCGGCACCGGGGAAGCTCAGGCCCGGAGTGCTGCCGTTGGCGTGGCGGCCGTACGAAGCGATCGCCTCGCGAACGCGCGTCACCACCGTATCGGCATCGAACGGCTTCTCGATGAAGTCGGTGGCGCCGGCCTTGATGGCACTTACCGCCATGGGAATGTCGCCCTGCCCCGAAATGATGAATACCGGCGCCGGGAAGGTGCCGACATCGATCGACCGGAGAATGTCGAGACCGGACTTGCCGGGCATGTGAACGTCCAGCAGCACGCAGGCCGGCTTGTCCGTCTTGAGGGCCGTCAGAAACTGATCGCCGTCCGCGAACACCCTGACCCCATAACCTTCCATCTCGAAGATGACCGACAGCGCGTCACGCACCGATGCGTCATCGTCGACAACGAAGATTTTTCCTTCTGTTTCAGCCATGTCACCCTTCCTCGATCTGAGGATCCCTGAAGACCGCCAGGGTCCCGCCCGGCTAGCCACGTCCATGGATCGCGTCCGCTCCGCGTACCTCGAGGTTTCCCGTCCGAATGAACGGCTTCCGCGAGATTCGTGGCGGACTTTGCTTATCTACGTATTTATACGGCGAAACCTCCCGCCGCGCCAGCTACCACCCCTTGGGTGGTCACTTTGTTTCTTGCCCTTCCCACCGGCGCCAGCCGCGCCGCCCTTTCACCCCCACGTGTCCTCTTCCGCCTCGTCCGAATGGTGCATCGGCAGCATCAGGGTGAATGTGGCCCCCTGCCCATTGCCGCCAGGATCGGCCATCAGGTCGCCGCCATGATTCTGGGCGATTGCCCGTGATATGGCGAGCCCGAGCCCCATGCCGGACTTCTTGGTCGTGCTGAACGTTCTGAACAGCGACTTGCCCACGTCCTCGGAGAAACCGGGGCCGCTGTCGGTCACCGAAACGAAGGCCGAACGATCGTCGGAACCGATGGATACCTTCACCCAGCGCTCTTCGCTCTCCTTGGCCACTTCGCGAGCATTGCGCAGCAGGTTCAGGAGGATCTGCTGGATCTGCGTCGCGTCGGCATCCACCTGGATCGGTGTCATGCCGAAGACACGACGAATGGTGACGGTGGCGCCCTGCGCCACGAACTCGCTGAGATCGAGCGCCTCGTTGACCACCTCGCGCAAATCGACGGTGGCCCGTTCCGGGTCGCGCTTCTCCACCATCTGACGCATGCGCTGGACGATATGGCTGGCCCTCTCGGCTTCGAGAACCGCCTTGTCGAGTACATCGAGCATCTTGTCGCTCGGCGGCTTGGCATCGGCGTGGCAGGCCCTGACCTGCCGGGCTACGGCCTGAAGATACAGCAGCAACGCGGTCAGCGGCTGGTTGAGTTCGTGGGCCATGGCGGCGCCCATCTCGTCCATGGCGGACAGGCGCGTCATGTGCACCACCTGCGCCTGGAGCTGGGATACGCGCTGCTCGACGGCACGACGGGAGCGCAGGTCGCGCAACACGCCGATGTACTGCCGCCCGTCCGCGGTCTTCGCTTCGCCGACGGAGAGCTCCAGTGGGAAGACCGTGCCGTCGCGATGCATGCCGGACACTTCACGGCCGATGCCGATGATCCGTCTCTCGCCGGTCCGGTGGTAGTTGTTCATGAAGCGGTCGTGCGACACCGAGAACTCGGGCGGCATGATCAGCGACACGTTCTGGCCAATGGCCTCTTGCGAGGTATAGCCGAACAGTTGCTCGCAGATCTTGTTGAAGACCAGCATGCGACCAGTCTCGTCGATGACGATGACGCCATCGGCGGCGGTGTCGAGAAGACTCTCGAACCGAGCCTCCGAAACCGCGGTCCTGCGGTCCTCAAGTTCTCCCATATCCGCCTCGCTCTCCCCTTCATCCAGATGGGGCCACAACCTTGCCCCGAAATCTGTCAAATCAGGAACAGCCCTTCAGTGCAAGTCCGGATGTAACATGCACGACTTCCAAGGAAAAGGAACTGTTCCAGATCAAATTCAAACGCAAATGTCCGTAAAAAATCACTAAATGCCAGCGGTGGCATGCCGGCGCGTGGCGAGCCAGGCCGACAGTCGGCCGAGCGCGGTGGTGATTTCCTGCGGATCGCCGGCAAAACACAGGCGCATGAATCGCTCTCCACCTCGGCCGAACGCCGTGCCGGGCGCTATTCCCACCCCCGCCTCACGCACCATGTCGAGACAAAGCCGGCGCGTGTCGCTCTCGCCGTCGAGGGAGAAGAACAGGTAGAAGGCCCCATCGGGTGGCGACATCGTCACGCCATCCGCCGCGGCAAGCGCGGCGAGAACGGCCGTCCTGTTGTCGCGCGCCCGCGCCGCCTGGAAGGCCAGGAAGTCCTCGCCGTTGTCGAGAGCTTCGACGGCGGCACGCTGCATGAAGACCGCCGTGCCCGAACTCGTGTACTGCACAAGGTTCTGGACGGTGGAGTTGAGGGCGGCGGGCACTTCGATCCAGCCGATCCGCCATCCGGTCATCGCCCAGTTCTTGGAGAACGTGTTGACGAAGACACGCCGGTCGTCCG
>JAUVXG010000215.1 GCA_030603685.1 Pleomorphomonas sp. | reverse complement strand
GCCCCCGTTCGGGGCGGAGGAGGCGCACGGGGCCGCCGCGTTCTTCCAGCCTGCGGCGCAAGAGGATCAGGCGGGTTTCGAGGTTGTCCTTGAAATCGGGCAGGTTGAACGCGCGGTCGCGGCGGATCTCGCGGTTGGAGAAGTCGCAACGGCCGGTCTCGACATAGCAGCGCACGAAGTGGTGCAGCAGCCGCCCCGGCACGCCCCGGATGACATAGTCGTTGTCGATGAACACGCCGCCGTCGCGCGGGAAGAACTGGAAGCTGAAGGCCGGCGCAGCGCCGGGCTCATCGCTCGCCGTCGCGCCGCGCGCCGCGCTCTCCCCCACGGCGTCGGTCAGCTCGAACAGCGCGAGGCTCGCCGCCATCTGCCGGGCGACGATTTCCAGCGCCGCCTCGTCGGCATGCGAGAAGGCGAAGCTCTCCTCGGACTCGGCGAAGATCACGCCGGTGAGCCGGCCGCCCGCCACCAGCGGCACCGCCATCTGGCACTGCGGCTCGGCGATGGCCGGCAGGGGAATGGCCTCGTGCAAGAGGCCGCTCGCCATCGCCACCGCCGACACATAGCGCTGGCCGCGCCGCATGTCGGCGATGCGCAGCGTCAGGCAGCGCTCGGCGGCGATGCCGACGATGCCGTCGCCGAAGGCGATCTCGGCGCCGAAGCCGTAGTGCGGATAGCCGCGGCTCGCCACCGTCGTCAGCTTCCGTCCGTCGCCGTCGGCGAGGAGGATCATCGTGTGGCGCAAGCCGAAGCGCTCGTCCAGCAGCTCCAGCGTGCGATCGAGCAGCGCCTCGGCATCGGTGATGCGCGTCAGCTCGCCGGTCGCGGCGGCGGCCTCGACCAGCAGGTCGCGTTTGGCGACCGCCTTCGGCGGCGGCTCCTCCAGCGGCGCGATGGGGTCGATGCGCCGGCAATCCTCCACCCGGTAGAGGTCGACGGCCCTGAGCTTCAGCATGTGCGACTTGCCCTGCAGGCTCGCCATCACGTCGAGCTGGGCCGAGATGCGCTCGAAGACCGGGCCGGACTGGGCCGAGCTTTCGAACGTCAGGTCGAGCACGTGCTGAAGGCCGGTGCGTCCGTCCAGCACCACCACGGTCGCCTGCCCGGTGGCCTGCACGTTGGCCGCCGTCTTGGAGAAGAACTGGTTGGACAGCGCCACGTGGTCGCCGTCGATGTAATGGACGTGCGACAGGTAGGACAGGTTGGGAATGCCCGAGGCGTCGGTGGTGGCGATGACCGAGGGCATGATGCCCTCGAAACTGTCGCGGATGGCCTCCAGCGGCACGGCCGTCATGGCTCCCTCCGCATCCGCTCGCCGGCCTCCGGCCCCGGCGTCTGGATGAACAGGTCCACCGGCCAGAAGCGGATGGCGACGAGGTCGGCGATGGAAAACACCGTCGAGAGCTGCAATCGGCTGACGCTGAGACCGGCCATGATCGCCAGCATGGCGTCGAGATAGCGCCGGGCGCGCGCCATCTGCGCCTCGGTCGCCGTGCTGACGTCGATGATCTGGCCCTTGAGCTGCAGGCACTTGTAGGTGTCCGGCTGGCAGACCGTCATGGCGATCGGCGCGCCGCTTCGCGCATTGGCGTGGAACTCCGGCCACTGGGTGGAGGACGCCAGCAGCGTGAGGTCGCCGACATCGGGATCGAAATCGGCGCCGCAGCCGCGGCCGACATGCGCCCGCATCGCCGCGTCGCGCGTGGCGGCGATGATCATCACGTTGCCGGAGAGGAAGGCGGCGACATCGTCCTCGAGCATCGGACACCTCCGGTCAGGTCGGGGGAACCGTCCGTCTTTTAGCACGCCGCTCCGTCGCCGGTACACGGGGCGGGCGCGATAGGAAACATTTAGGAAGCCGGCGGCGCCGTTAGCAAGCTTTTAGGAAGCCCGTCCCGAGGGGCGACTGTATTGGATCGCCTCGCCGCCCGAGAAAAGGCGCGGCGATGAAGCAGCCTCTCGGAGATCATCATGACCCACGCAGATCTTCTCACCCGCATCCCCGCCCTGGACGGACGCTACGACCTCTACGGCAATATTCACAAGGGCCTGCGCCGCACCCAGTGCCTTCTTCTTGCCCGTCTTGGCTCGAACGACTTTGGCGACGCCGCCGCCACCGACAAGTTGCTTGCCGACCTCCGGCGTCTTCTCGCCATGGCCGCCGCCCACGTCCGCCACGAGGATGGCGAGATCCACGCCGCCCTGAACGGGCGCGGCATCGCCACCGAGCTGATCGACGAGCAGCACGAGGAGCACCGCGCCGCCTTCGTCGCTCTCGAGGGCAAGATCGCCGCCGTCGAGACCGCCCCGGCCGCCCACCGCGCCGAGGCCGGCCGGGCGCTCTACCTCGCCTTCGCCGCCTACATCGCCGACGATTTCGCCCACATGCACGAGGAGGAAACCGTCACCGCCCCGCTGCTGTGGCGGCATTTCACCGACGAGGAACTGCTGGCCATCGAGATGCGCATCGTCGGCTCGCTGCCGCCGGAAGAGAACATGGCCTTCACCCGCATGATGCTGCCGGCCATGAACCCCGATCAGCGCGCCGCGCTGGTGGGCGGCATGCTCCAGGCCATGCCGGGCGAGATGTTCGCCGCCGTGGTCGAGTTCGCCACCCGCCCGTCGCTGACCGAAGCCGACTTCCAGGCCCTCCGCCTCAGCGTCGGCCTCGCCGCATGAGCCCGCCGAAGGCCCTCGTCGCCTCCGGCCCCGGCTCGCCCCGCTGCGTCGCGTGCAGCCGGCGCGGCGACGGCTGCCCCGGCTTCTTCCCCACCCTTTTTCACGAGATCGACCATGCTTGCCAAACTGACGCTGACAGCGCTTCTCTTCGCCTGCCCCACCCTGGCGCTCGCCGCCCCGGACGCCCCGCCGCCCGCCCCGAGCGGCCGCTATGAACAGGACAGTCCGCACACCAGCGTCACCTGGCGCATCGATCACTTCGGCCTGTCGCGCTACACGGCCCGCTTCATCGGCGCCAGGGCCCACCTCGACTGGAACCGCGAGAACCCGGAGCAATCGGCGCTGACCGTCGAGATCGACCCGCTTGAGGTTCGCACCGACTTCCCCTTCCCGGAGAAGGAAGACTTCGACGCCAAGATCGGCGCCGGCGCCGACTTCCTGGCCGGCAGCCCCATCGGCTTCGTCTCCGAACGCATCGTCGTCGACGGCGACAACACCGGCCAGGTGTTCGGCCAGCTGACCATGCGCGGCGAGACCCACCCGGCGGTGATGGACGTCACCTTCAACGGCTTCATGGCCGAGCACCCGATCGAGAAGATCGCCAAACTCGGCTTCTCCGGCCACATGCGGATCAAACGCTCCACCTGGGGCCTCGCCTTCGCCCTCCCGGCCCTCGGCGACGAGGTCGACGTGGCGATCGAAATCGAGTTCCGGCCGGAGAGCGGAAAATAGGCCGCGCGCCATCTCCTTGTTTCATATCAATTAACCGTCATCCTGGCGAAGGCCGCTTGCATTCGCGCGCGAATGCAAGGTGGACCTCAGGAAGGTGGAGCACTTCGGCCCATATCAAACTCCCCCATCCTCGACGCCCGATATCGCGCTCCCCCCCCCCAAAACGAAAAGCGCCCCCGCCGCTCTTCATCAACGGGGGCGCTGGGGAACCGGTGATGGCTTCCCGAGGCCGCCGAAAGGGGCACAATCGGCGGCCGGGAATACGTAACGTTATATCATTTCATTTCTACGACACCGGCTGCGCCTTGCAATCATGCGAGGCGCAGCCGGGGTCTGTCTTCACGAGGCCATGGTTTGGCTCAGTGGGCGGTACTCGACGCGCCCACCGGATGGGCGGCTTTGCGGTGGTTGAGCATCAGGATGGCGACCGAGCCGACGAGGGCGATGGCCGCCAGCGTCAGGAGGCCGGCCGACTGGTTGGCGAACATCGTCTCGGCCTTCACGCGGATGATCGGGGCGAAGAAGCCGCCGAAGGCGCCGAACATGTTGACGAAGCCGATGCCGGCGGCCAGCGCGGTGCCCGACAGGATGCCCGTAGGCATGGTCCAGAACACCGGCTGCACGGCGATGAAACCGGCGGCGGCCACGCAGAGGGCGATGATCGCCACGGTGGGTCCGGAGAGGGCCGAGATGCCGATGCCGAGGCCGGCGGCGGCCAGCGTGGCGGCGGCGATCAGCCGGCGCTCGCCCGTCTTGTCGGAGTAGCGGGGGATGTAATAGGTGCCGAACAGGGCGACCACCCAGGGAACCGCCGCCACCAGCGACGCCTTGAAGCCGACGGTCGTGCCGATCAGCGCCGCCACCTGCGTCGGCAGGAAGAAGATCAGGCCATAAACCGCGATCTGGATGATCATGTAGATGATCGAGAGGTGCCAGACGCGGGCGTCCTTGAGGCCGTCGATCAGCCGCGAGGCGGTCTTGCGCGTGTCTTCCTTGGCAAGCTCTGCCACCAGCAGCGCCCGCTCCTCGGCCGTGAGGAAGCGCGCCTCTTCCGGGTGGTTGTCGAGATAGGCGAAGGTGTAGAAGCCGGCCAGCACCGCCAGCGCGCCCTCGATCAGGAACATCCAGAACCAGCCGGGGAAGCCGGCGAAGCCGTGCATCTCAAGCAGGGCGCCCGACAGCGGCGAGCCCAGCGTCAGCGCCAGCGGCGCGCCCATGTAGAACAGGCCCATGATCGACGCCCGCACCTTCGAGGGGAACCACTGCGAGGTGAGGTAGATCATGCCGGGGAAGAAGCCGGCTTCGGCCGCGCCCAGCAGCGTGCGGACGACCAGGAACTTCCATTCGGTGTCGGCGAAGGCCATGGCGGCTGACAGAACGCCCCAGACCAGCGTGGTGAAGCCGATCCAGTTGCGCGCGCCCACCTTCTTCATCATCAGGTTGGCGGGTGCGCCGAGGAAGGCATAGGCGGCGAAGAAGATGCCGGCGCCCAGCGCGAAGGCCTCGTTGGAAAGGCCGGTGTCGAGCTGATAGGCCTGCTTGGCGAAGCCGATGTTCGAGCGGTCGAGGAAGGCGAGGATGTAGAGCGCCAGCATGAACGGAATGAGCCGCCAGCGCGTCTTGGCCACGACGCCGTCAAGGCGATCGGATGGAAGTGTCAAGGTAGTCCTCCCAAAGTCATGTTCGGATTTGTGGGGTGCGGGGGCGGCCGCCGATCTCTCTCGTCGACGGCCGCCCGGTCGGTGACGTGCGGTCAGTGCGTGTAGGGGCGCTTCATCTCGCAGGCCGGGTTCAGCTCGACGCCGAAGCCCGGCTTGTCGAGCACCGATTTGTGGATGCGGCCGCCCTCGGGCACCGGCTCGCCGATGAGGATCGGGTCGAACTGCGGGCGCAGGCTCGCGCAATCCGGGCTGGTCATCAGGAACTCGCTGAACGGGCTGTTGGTGAAGGTGATCACCGCGTGGTGCGAGTAGACCGACGAGCCGTGCGGCACCACCAGCTGGCCGCGCGCCTTGGCGATGGCGGCGATCTCGACCAGCGTGGTCAGGCCCCCGCACCAGCCGACATCCGGCTGCATGATGTCGACGCCCGTCTCCGACAGCGTCTGGAACGACTGCAGCGTGCCGTGATGTTCGCCGGTGGTCACCATCATGCCCGGCGGCACGTTGCGCTTCAGCTCGGCGTAGCCGGCATACTGCTGCGGCGGCAGGCACTCCTCGATCCACTTGAGGTTGGAGGGCGCGCAGGCGTGGGCCAGCTTGGTGGCGTAGTTGACGTCCTGGCTCATCCAGCAGTCGAGCATCAGCCAGAAGTCCGGGCCGCACTTCTCGCGCATGTCGGCCACCATGGCGGCGTCCTTGCGGATGCCGGCGTCGCCGTCGTGCGGCCCCCAGTGGGTCGGCATCTTGCCGCCGATGAAGCCGAAGCCCTTGGCCAGATCCGGCCGGGCGCCGGTGGCGTAGAACTGCAGCTCGTCGCGCACCGCGCCGCCCAGCAGGCGATAGACCGGCAGGCCGACCACCTTGCCGAACAGGTCCCACAGCGCCAGGTCGACGCAGGAGATGGTGTTCATCACGAGGCCGCCGGAGCCGGCGTAATACATGGTGCCGCCGATCATCTGGTCGTGGATCAGCTTGATGTCGGAAACCGACTTGCCCTCGATGAAGCGGTTGAGGTGGTTCTCGACGATGAAGCAGCCCATCTCGCCGCCGGTCGACACGGCGAAGCCCTTGACGCCGTTGTCGGCCTCGACCTCGACGATCAGCGTGCCGAGCACGTTGATGCCGAACGACTGGCGCGACTGCTCGTAAGCCTTGTACTTGCTCATCGGCGTGGCGATGTGGTCATCGATCCAGTGCTTGCCGCCCTGGTCGTGATAATCCGCTCCGCCCTTGCCTTTTTCGGCCGTCGCGCCGCCCATGAAGAAGGCGCGGACGGTCTTGATATTTGGAAGCGACACCATTTTCCTCTCCTTTGACATTGAAAAGCGCGTCGATCGCCTCCGACGATCGACGACGCGAAACTCAGGCGGCTGGCAGAACCCCGGCGCCGCGCAGCACGGCCAGAAGCTGGGCCTTGATCTCGTCCGACGGGGTGAGCGACGGCGCCAGAACGGCGGTCGAAACGTCGGTGCCGGTCAGACGGATGGCCTCCTTGACGAGGCCGAAGAACGGCTGGTCGAGGCCGTAGATCGGCATCAGCTTGGCCAGCCTGCGGGCGCCGGCGCGCATGGCCGAAAAATCGCCCGCCTCGACGGCGTTGAAGATGCCGAGCGTGATCTCGGGAATGAAGTTGGCCGTGGCGGGAATGCCGCCGTCGCCGCCGATCAGCAGCGTGTCGAGCATGTACTCGTCAAAGCCCGAGAACACCAGGAAGTCGGGACGCGCTCCCTTCACCGTGGTGACCAGCGCCCGGGTGTGGCTCATGGTATCGACGGTGTCCTTGATGCCGACGATGTTGGGGCACGCGAGCGCCAGTTCCAGCACCAGGTCGACCGTCAGCTCCTGGCCGGTCAGGCCGGGGAAGTTGTAGAGCAGGATCGGCAGGTCGACGGCGGCGGCCACCGCCTTGTAGTGCGCGATCAGCGCGGCCCGGCTCAGCGTGGCGTAATAGGGGTTGACCACCAGGACCGCGTCGGCGCCG
>JAUVXG010000187.1 GCA_030603685.1 Pleomorphomonas sp. | reverse complement strand
TCCTCCTTTGCCGAAGATCCGCCCGTCGACATGGTCTTCCGCCCCGGCGCCGGGGACACGGTCGCCAGTCTCCGGGCGCCCATCGACTTCAGCAACCGGCTGGAGCGACTGGCCACCGAGACGCAAGTGCTGGTGTCCCTGGAGGGCAATGCACGGGGCGTGATGTCGGAGGGCGGTGTGCGCGACGAAATCGCACGGCTGATCGCCGGTAGCGTCAAGCCCGTCGATGCCGTTTTGTCCAGCATCTTCGCGACCTTCGGCATCGTGCCCGGAAAGATGGACGTGGTGGCGGCTGGCGCCGCTTGCAACACGGCAACGCTGCTGGGCGAGGTGAATTGACTTCGTTTCCTTCGCCCTTCGGGTTATGAAGCCCTGACGGCGGGACATCGCCGGGCTCCGGATTTTTTCATGACCGACGACGAGTTGATTGCCCGCATTCTCTACCGTGATGGCTCCGTCCTCATCGTCGACAAGCCGGCAGGCATTCCCGTGCATGCCGGCTTCGGTGGCGGCGAGACCCTTGATCAGCACTTTCCCGCTTTGCAGTTCGGCCTGCCCAACCCGCCACAGCTTGGTCACCGCCTCGACAAGGACACGTCAGGCTGTCTGGCGCTGGGGCGACATCGCCGTGCCGTTCGCGAGCTCGGTGAGATTTTCGCGGGACAGAAGGCGCAGAAAGCCTATCTTGCCGTTGTGCTCGGCCATCTGCCCGACGACGAAGGGCGGGTGGACGCTCCGCTCGCCAAGGTCTCCCACGAGAAGCGCTCCTGGTGGATGAAGGTCGATCCATCGGGCCAGCCATCGGTCACCGACTACAGGGTGATCGCGCGGGGTGACCGTCTGACGGTGGTCGATCTGATGCCGCGCACCGGTCGGACCCATCAACTTCGCGTCCACATGGCCCATCTCGGCTGCCCGATCGTCGGTGACGGTGTCTACGGGGGCGATGCCGCGCGGTCCGTCGACCGAAACCTTCATCTCCATGCCCGTCAGCTGGAGCTCCCATATTATCGCAAGAAGCCACCGATCCTGGCACAGGCGCCGGTGCCTGCCCATATGTTGCGTCTGCTCGGCCGTCTTGGCGCCGTCAACGACGAAGGCGCGCTGCTGCATCTGCCGATCAACGCGGCGCCGGACTTTGCCGGTCGTGACGTTGTCTGAGGCATTGCACGACCGGCAAGGCCGAGCCGCACTGCCACAAAGCAAGAAAGGCCGCTGCCATGACGCTACAGCTCAAGGATCCCTCGCTTCTCGTGGAAGCTTGCCTGATCGATGGTGAGTTCGTCGGCACTCCCGCGCTCGACGTGACCGATCCTTCGACCGGTGCCGTGGTCGGGCGCGTGCCGCTCACCGATGCGGCCGGCACGACGCGGGCTGTCGAGGCGGCGGAACGTGCCCTGCCGGCCTGGAAGAGGCTCCTTGCCAAGGAACGGTCGCGCCTGCTACGTCGCTGGTACGACCTCATGATCGAGCACCGCGACGACCTGGCCCTCATCATGACCTCCGAGCAGGGCAAGCCGCTCGCCGAAGCCCTGGGCGAGATCGATTACGGCGCCGGCTATGTCGAGTTCTACGCCGAGGAGGCCAAGCGCATCGCCGGTGAAACGTTGCCTTCGCCAAAGGACGGGGCGCGGGTTCTGGTGATCCGCGAGGCGGCCGGCGTCGTGGCCGCCATAACGCCCTGGAACTTCCCTGCGGCGATGATTACCCGCAAGGTGGCGCCGGCCCTTGCCGCCGGTTGTACGGCGGTGGTAAAGCCCGCCTCCGAAACGCCGCTGACCGCCTTGGCGCTTGCCCGCCTCGCGGCCCGCGCCGGTCTGCCGAAGGGCGTTCTCAACGTCGTCACGGGCAAGTCGTCGGTGATCGGCGATGTCCTGACCAGTCACCCGGCGGTACGCGTCGTCTCCTTTACCGGCTCGACCGAGGTCGGCAAGAAGCTGCTCGTCCAGTGTGCCGGCACCGTGAAGAAGGTCTATACCGAGCTTGGCGGCAACGCGCCCTTCATCGTCTTCGATGATGCCGATCTCGACGCCGCCGTCGAGGGGGTGATGGCCTCCAAGTTCCGCAACATGGGCCAGACCTGCGTCTGCGCCAATCGTCTCTATGCCCAGGCAGGTATCCACGACGCTTTCGTGGAGAAGCTCACGGCGGCGGTGAAGGCGCTGAAGCTTGGCGACGGCAGCGCTCCCGGCGTGACGCAGGGGCCGCTCGTCAACGCCAAGGCGGTGGAGAAGGTCGAGGCGCACGTTGCCGACGCCCTTTCGAAAGGGGCGAAGGTGATAACCGGCGGTGCGCGGTCACCGCTCGGCGGCAGCTTTTTCGAGCCGACCGTGCTCACCGGCGTCACCGCCGAAATGGCTGTCGCTCGCGAGGAAACGTTCGGGCCGCTTGCCCCCGTGTTCCGCTTCGACACCGAGGAGGAAGCAATCCGGCTCGCCAACGACACCGAGTTCGGCCTCGCTTCCTACTTCTATGCCCGCGACGTCGGCCGCATCTTCCGCGTGGCCGAGGGACTGCAGGCGGGCATGGTCGGAATCAACTCCGGCGCCATTTCCTCGGAGCTGGTGCCGTTCGGCGGGGTTAAGGAGAGCGGTAACGGGCGTGAGGGCTCGCATCACGGAATCGACGAATATGTTGAGAAGAAATATCTCCTAATCGCCGGACTAGATCGATGAGCGGCGGCCATCCGGACTCTTTCATTTGAGCCCGACCATCAGATTGGACTCCGCTTAGGACTCACTTTTGGACTCTATTCCGGACTCATCTGGCGGACTCAAGCCGTCGTTCCGGAACAAGCCGATCCTTGGGAATCCTGCCGACTCAGCCGGTCTGTCCGGGCTGCCCACGGAGATAGTCGTTGATACCGCATTGAGACCGATTGCCAGCCGGCGGGAGACGGTCTTTGCTTGGCTTCGGGTATGGGAAGCGTCTTCGAAGACGGCGGCGGGGCATCATGGGGCGGCTTTTTCTCGGCATGGACGGAGGCGGCAGTCATGCGCGGGCCCGCCTTGCCGACGGTGCGGGGCGCCGGTTGGGCGAGGGCTGCGCAGGCCCGGCCAATGTCGGCAACGATCCTGACGGTGCCATGACGGCGTTCGAAGCGGCGGCGAAAATGGCCTTCGCCACCTCTGGCCTTGCAAGGTTCGATCGAGCCGATGTCGTGGCGGTGATCGGCGCGGCCGGTGCAGCGGACCCCGAAACGGCTGCTCGGCTGGCCGCTGCCCCGTTCGGATTCGGTCGCCTGCGTGTCGTCACCGACGCTGAGATCGCTCTTGAGGGCGCATTTGGCGGCGATGGAGGCGTTGTGATCGTCGGCACCGGGAGCCAGGCTTATGGCCGGCTGGGCGATCGAAGCATTCGCTTCGGTGGCTGGGGCTCGGCTCTCTCCGATGGTGGCTCCGGCGCGGTGATCGGCCGGAACGCGGCCCGGCGGGCACTCGAAGCCCACGAGGGACTTTCTCCTTCCTCTCCCATGACGGCGACGATCTTTGAACGTTTGGGTGGTTCGGCCAAGGCACTGTCGGCTTTCGGAAAGACGGCGCGACCGATCGACTGGGCGAAGCTGGCGCCGGTCGTCTTCTATCATGCCGATGTCGGAGATCCCGTTGCCGCCGCGATCGTTGCCGCCGCCGTGGCTGAAATCGAAGCCCTGATCGCGCGTCTTGCCACTGAAGGCGTCGATCGGATCGCCTTGATGGGCGGCCTCGCCCAGAGCTATCTGAAGCGACTGTCTCCCCAACTGACCGGTCTTGTTGCCGAACCCGCCGGAGATGCCCTGGACGGCGCGCTCAGTCTCGCGAGAAGAGATGCTGTCGCATGATGGAGCCCTTCACTCGGGTGGTCGGTCAGGATTGGCGCGAACGCGGTGGCGACGCGCCGCTTTGTCGTCGCCTCGAGACGGCCCTCAGGGCTGCCATTTCCAGCGGGCGTCTCGTGGCCGGCATGCCGCTGCCGTCCGAACGGGCGATAGCGGCCGGCCTTTCCATCTCTCGCATCACCGTGCGGCAGGCAATGGCGCCTCTCGTGGCAGAGGGCTTGGTGACCACCCGGCCGGGAGGCGGCTCGACGGTTGCCGGCGCAGAGGCCGCGGGAAAAGAGGAGGCGCGGCCTTCAGACGCGGCTCACAGACGTCAGACGGTGCTGCGCTCCCACGCCGACGAGTTGGCGGAAAAGGGCGAGTCTGTGGAGACCCGGCTTGTCGACCGCCTGACCGGTCCACCATCGGCTCCGGAGGCAATGACGCTGGGGCTCGGGCCTGGAGAGCGCGTGCTTCGGCTCTATCGCCTCCACTGCGTGGAGGGGCGTCCGCGTATTCTGGAACTCACGACGCTGCCGGCGGCATCCGTCGACATGGAGACCGCCACGATCTCTCCGGCAGCGGCGCTCGCCAATGGCGGACTGCCGGCGACGCGCGGTGTCGAGAGGTTTAGGGCTGTGGCGCTCGGAGCGGTGGAGGCCGGGCTACTGGAGCTACCCGAGGGGACGCCGGCCATGCGCGTGGAACGAGTCAGCTACACGGCGGGTGGTCGCGCGGTCGAGATCAGCCGGGCCTTTTGTCGCGGCGACGGTTACGAGGTCGTGGCGGCGCTCTCGGGGGAGTGACCTCCGAGCCGAACCGCCACGTGCTCAGCGCTTGTTACGAAGGCGGACGACCACATCGACACGGACGATTTCCATGCCGGCGGGCGCCGGCGGCAGGTCGCCGATCTCCACGTGAGGGCCGGGAATGTCGAACACGCGGTTTTCGTCCTCGACATAGAAATGATGATGATCTTCGGTATTGGTGTCGAAATAGGTCCGCGTGCCTTCAACGGCCACCTCGCGCAGTAGGCCGGCTTCGGTGAACTGGTTCAGCGTGTTGTAGACGGTGGCGAGAGACACCGGAACCTTGGCGGTCAGGGCTTCGGCGTGCAGATCCTCGGCCGAGAGATGACGGTGGCCGTGCGAGAACAGGATCTCGGCAAGCGCCACGCGTTGGCGGGTGGGCCGGAGACCGACGTCCCGAAGGCGGGTGCGCACCGGTATCTTGGTGATCATGGAAGTGCCGGCTGCCGATTGCGTGCCGACGGCGGTGCGGCGTGCCATGTCCGTCGCGGCAGAGGACGGGCTGGAAGGAAGCGGGCGGTCCATGATGTCGTTATCCTGGGTGGTCGGCGGAGGCCAGACAGCTTTTTCGATTGCGACATATTAGCAAAGTGGGTGGAGACTGCAAGAACGCGCCAAAAAGGCCATTGCCGCGTTTGTACCAAGGCTTTCGAGGACGCCTTGCCTGTGTTAGAGATCGACCCACACGAACACCGTCCTCACGGACGGCGATTGGCGCTGCCTTGAGCGCTCGAAGGGATAAGGTACGGACAGCAGCATGAGTCTTCGCAAGAACAGCTACGAGTATGAGGATCTCCTTTCCTGCGGACGCGGGGAGTTGTTCGGACCGGGTAATGCCCAACTGCCGATGCCGCCGATGCTGATGTTCGATCGCATCTCCGAGATCGCCGAGGTCGGGGGCGAGTTTGGCAAGGGCCTCATCCGTGCCACTCTGGCGATCCGGCCCGACCTCTGGTTCTTCCCCTGCCACTTCAAGGGCGACCCGGTCATGCCCGGCTGCCTGGGCCTCGACGCTCTCTGGCAGATGCTCGGCTTCTTCCTCGGTTGGTCGGGCTCTCCCGGCAAGGGACGGGCTCTTTCCGTTGGCGAGGTGAAGTTCAGCGGCATGGTGACCCCTGCCGTCAAGCTGGTCGAATATGGTGTCGACCTCAAGCGGGTCATGCGCGGCAAGCTGGTGCTCGGCATCGGTGATGGCTGGCTGAAGGCCGACGGCGAGACCATTTACAAGGCGACGGACCTCCGCGTCGGCCTGTTCCAGACCGCCTGAGCGCCGCCCGCACTAAAAGTAAGGAAAGACAGCCATGAGACGCGTCGTCGTCACCGGCATGGGCATTGTGTCCTCGATCGGCAACAATACGCAGGAGGTGCTGGCGTCCCTCCATGAGGCCCGTTCCGGCATCACCTTTGCCCCCACCTTCGCCGAGCACGGCTTCCGCTGCCAGGTCCACGGTGCGCCGTCTCTCGATCCCGCTACGGTGGTCGACCGGCGGGCCATGCGATTCCACGGTGGCGGTACCGCCTGGAACCACGTTGCCATGGACCAAGCCATTCTCGACGCCGGCCTCGAAGCCGGCGACGTCTCCAATGAACGCACCGGCATCATCATGGGATCGGGCGGTCCCTCGACCCGCGCCATCGTCGAGTCGGCGCTGAAGACCATCGAAAGCGGTTCGTCCAAGAAGGTCGGTCCCTTTGCGGTTCCCAAGGCGATGAGCTCCACTGCCTCGGCGACGCTTGCCACCTGGTTCAAGATCAAGGGCGTCAACTACTCGATCTCCTCGGCCTGCGCGACGTCCAACCACTGCATCGGCAACGCCTACGAGATGATCCAGTACGGCAAGCAGGACATGATGTTCGCCGGTGGTTGCGAGGAACTCGACTGGACGCTGTCCGTGCTGTTCGATGCCATGGGCGCCATGGCCTCCAAGTACAACGACACGCCGGCCACGGCCTCGCGCGCCTATGACAAGAACCGCGACGGTTTCGTCATCGCCGGCGGCGCCGGTGTGCTGGTTCTCGAGGAGCTGGAGCATGCCAAGGCGCGCGGCGCCAAGATCTATGGCGAGATCGTCGGCTACGGCGCCACCTCCGACGGCTACGACATGGTCGCTCCGTCGGGCGAGGGCGCGGTGCGCTGCATGCGCCAGGCTCTTTCCACTGTGAAAGAGAAGATCGACTACATCAATCCGCACGCCACCTCGACGCCGGCCGGCGACGCGCCGGAAATCGAGGCGATCCGCACGGTGTTCGGCGGTGCCGACAATTGTCCGCCGATTTCCGCGACCAAGTCGCTCACCGGCCACTCGCTGGGCGCCACCGGCGTGCAGGAAGCGATCTATTCGCTTTTGATGATCAACAACCGCTTCATCGTGAAAAGCGCACACATCGAGGAAATCGATCCGGCTTTCGCCGACATGCCGATCGTGCGCGATCGGATTGATGATGCCAAAATCGACACCGTGCTCTCCAATAGCTTCGGCTTCGGCGGCACAAACGCCACGCTGGTCCTCCAGCGCTACGCCGCCTGATCCATCCGCCCGGCTCCGCCGGGCGGTTTCTTCTTCTCGGGACGTCAGATCATGAATGGACTCATGGCCGGCAAGCGCGGCCTCGTTATGGGCGTCGCCAACGACCATTCCATCGCCTGGGGTATCGCCAAGGCTCTCTCCGCCGCCGGTGCCGAACTGGCCTTCACCTATCAGGGCGAGGCCTTCGGCCGGCGTGTCAGGCCGTTGGCCGAGGAGGTTGGGGCGAAGCTACTGCTTCCTTGCGATGTCGAGGACGAAGCCTCGGTCGACGCGGTGTTTGCGGCCCTCAAGGCCGAATGGGGCAAGCTGGACTTCCTGGTGCATGCCATCGGCTTTTCCGACAAGAACGAGCTCAAGGGCCGTTACGCTGACACCACGCGCGCCAACTTCTCGCGCACCATGGTCATCTCGGTGTTCTCCTTCACCGAAGTCGCGCGCAAGGCGGCCGCGATGATGACGGCGGGCGGCAGCCTGCTCACGCTGACCTATGGCGGCTCGACGCGCGTCATGCCGAACTACAACGTCATGGGCGTCGCCAAGGCGGCCCTTGAAAGCTCGGTTCGCTATCTCGCGGCCGATTTCGGCAGCGACGGCATCCGCGTCAATGCGATTTCGGCGGGTCCGGTGCGGACCCTGGCCGGCTCAGGCGTCACCGATGCTCGGCTGATGTTTAATTTCCAGAAGAAGAATGCGCCGCTCAAGCGCACCGTCACGATCGACGAGGTCGGCCGCTCGGCCCTGTACCTGTTGTCGGATTTGTCGTCGGGCGTGACCGGCGAGGTCCATTTCGTCGATTCCGGCTATTCGATCATGTCGATGCCGCGCATCGACGAGCTGAAGGAACAGGATCGCCGCGAGTCCGCCGAGGCGCCTGCCGGCTGAGCGTCGGATCATTCAAGACGATTTGTGAAGCCGGCGGGTCTGTCCTGCCGGCTTTTCCATGTTCGGCACTACCCGTCGTTCCCCCTCAGTCGCCGCCGTCCGCCGCCCCTTCGGGTTCCGACGGGTCGGGGACCTCTCCCGATGGCTGCGCCTGGCAGGCCTGCACGGCAGTGGCGAGCAGAGGTCCGAAGGAAGGATCATCTTCGCGACTCTCCCAGATGCCGGTGTCGTCGACCGAGGCCGCGACGCAACCGCAGAAACGCTCGGACATCTCCTGGGTCGCGCCGTGGCGCTCGTATTCGAGGCGGCAGTCGGTGACAAAGCCTGCCCTCTGGACCGCCGGGTCGACGGGAATGAGCGTTGCGAGGCCTACGGCCACGCCGTAGAGCAACGGCTGGTGCAGGAGATAGAACAGAAGCGAATGCCGGCCGATCCAGGCGAGCCATCGCGTTCGACGAGGCAAGGGCCATGCCTGGCTTTCGCCAAGGCGCGCCAACGGACCGCCGACAACGAGGCCGACGATATAGGGAGCGATCCACGGGAACAGGGGCACAAGATCGTTGGCGACCGGCGGCGTTTTCGCGAGACCCAGGAAACCCCAGCCGATGCCGTCGAAGGTGGGCGACCGCCATACCTGAGGCAGAACGAGGGCTCCGGCCGCAAGAAGGATCAAGACCGCATTGGGCAGGCGAACGAGCAGCGGCGCGAGAAGGCTGGCCAGCAGCATCATATGCAGGATGCCGAAGAATACCCAGGCGTCGGGAAAGACGAGATAGGTCGCGATCGACACGGCTGCGGCGGCCATTGCAAGGCGCAGGAGCCGGTTTGCGTAGCGGAACAGGTCGAAGCCATTCCGTTCGGCCAGGCGAAAGGAAACGCCGGACAGCAGCAGAAAGCTGCCGGCGATCGCCGCGGCATAGGCGCGCCAGAGCGGATCGCTGGCGACGCCCCAGCCAACAAGCCTCACTTTGGCGTGGTCCATTTAAAATTGGTAGGCGGCCTTGGCGAGACGCATCCCGCCCGGGGTGGCGTCGATCCGCGGCTGTGGTGGCGAACGACCGCGGCCATGCTCT
>JAUVXG010000254.1 GCA_030603685.1 Pleomorphomonas sp. | reverse complement strand
GTTCGATATGTAGAACGATGATCTCTATACAGAACAGCTAGCATTCCCACGGGGGAGCGGGCAAGATGGAACCGGCCCTCGGGCGGTCAGCATGAACGCGTAAGTTCTTCGCCGGAGAGTGCGGCATGCGGGGCCGGCCCGCCCTTGGCAAGGCGGTTGGTTTCCGGCTAGACCATCGCCAACCGGTTGAAAATCGGCAACGAAGGTCGGTGATGGTGAAGACGACGAACACAGAGGGCGAAGCGGGCAACGAGGGGCCGGGGCGGCCCATGGTGCCGGCGCTTCCCAAGGCCTTTGCCATTCTCGATCTGGTGGCGCGCGAGGCCGGCATCGGCTTCACCGCCATCCAGAAGACGCTGGGGCTGCCCAAAAGCACCGTTCATCAGCTGATCTCGACCCTGCGCGACCTCGGCGCCCTGCAACCGACGCCCGACGGCGGCTACCTGCTCGGCCTCAAGCTCAGCGAACTCGGCACGATCGCCGCCGACCAGCGCACCATCGAGCGCGTCGCCCTGCCCTATCTCAAGGCGCTGTCGCAGGACGTCGCCATGACCTGCCACCTCGGCGTGCTCGAGGGCGATTCCCCCATCTACCTCGCCAAGGTCGAGGCCGATCAGGACATCAAGATCAACACCTGGGTCGGCAAGCGCCTGTCGCTCTACCGCTCCTCGCTCGGCAAGGTGCTCTTGGCCTGGCAGCCGGACGCGGCCCGAGAGCGGCTGATCTCGCAGATCGAATGGGTGGCGCGGACACCGAAATCGCTGCCCGACGCCGACGCCCTGCGCCAGCATCTCCAGGGCGTCCGCGCCCGCGGCTGGGCCACCGACGACGAGGAAGACATGCTCAACGTCCGCTGCGTCTCGGCCCCGGTGTTCGACCGCCAGGGCAACGTGGTCGCCGCCATCAGCGCCGTCGGCACCGTGCTGCAAGTCTCGCCGGACGATTTCCCCGACCTCGCCAAACGCATCTGCGCCGTCGCCGCCGACATCTCCAGGAACCTCATCCACGGCTGAGCCTAGCGGGCGAGAGGCGGATATCTTATTGTTATATATAGGATTACCGTCATCCTGCGCGTAAGGCCGCCTGCATTCGCCCGCGAACGCAAGGTGGACCTCAGGATGAGCAGCCGCATCGCCCCATATCAAGCTCCCTCACCCACCGGCGCCCGATATCACTCCCCTTGCCCTATCCTGCCCGAGATCCTCTGCCTTCGCAGAGGAGGACAGCGTGATGGGAGCAGGCGCCCGATATCACCCCCGCGCCCCTTCCTGCACGAGATCCTCGCCTTCGCAAGGATGACAATTTATATATAGGATACAATCGGATAGCGGCGCGCACGCAACTGCAAGCGCTGTGTTCCGCATCATGGCGGTGATGCCGCGCCGGTGTTTTGCGAGCGACCTATCCAACTGAAACATCTATATAAATTGTCATCCTTGCGAAAGCCGCTTGAATTCGCGCGCGAATTCAAGGTGTACCTCAGTCAGAACGGAGCGAGCGGCCGATATCGGTCTCCCCACATCACCACATGATCGTCTCGAACAGATCCTCCCACGCCGGGTTCATCTCCTCGATCGCCTTGATCTTCCATTCGCGTTTCCAGTGCTTCACCTGCTTTTCGCGCGCGATGGCGTCGGTGATCTCGTCGTAGTCCTCGTACCAGACCAGTCGCGTGCAGTTGTAGCTGTCGGAAAACCCGCGATAGACGTGATTGCGATGCTCCCAGATGCGCCCCTCCAGATCGGAGGTGACGCCGACGTAGAGCACGCCCTGCGGCTTGTTGGTGACGATGTAGACCCAGCCCGGATTCATGGGGTGAGCTTCGCGGAAATGCGGGGGTGAGGCAACCGTGGATTGGGGGAGATCTATATCGGCGTTGCGCCCCTTCCGGCACGAGGTCCTCGCCTGCGCAAGGATGACAATTTATATATAGGATACAAACGGATAGCGGGGCGCATATACTTGCGAGCAGTGTGTTCCGCGTCGTGGCGGTGATGCCGTGTGGGAGCCCAGCGAGCGCCTATCCCACTGCTCCCCTCTATATAAAGCTGTCATCCTTGCGCAGGCGAGGACCTCGTGCCGGAAGGGGCGCGACGCCGATATAGATCTCGCCGAACCAACGCCCATACCGCGCTTCCCTCTCTCCGCCCTCACCCCGCTTCGACGTGTCGTTCGCCGGCGAGGGCCAGCGCCCTTGCCTGGTCGGGCATCAGGGGGCGGCCGAGGAGGTAGCCTTGGAGGTGACTGCAGCCGCCGTTGCCGAGGATTTCGGCCTGTTGCTCGGTTTCGATGCCCTCGGCGGTGCATTGCAGGCCGAGGGTGGAGGCCAGCGCCAGGATGGCCTGGATGATGGCCTGGCTGGACGACTTGTCGGCGACGCCTTCGACGAAATAGCGGTCGACCTTGATGCGGTCGATCTGGAAGTCGATCAGGTAGCGTAGCGACGAGTAGCCGGTGCCGAAATCGTCGAGCGCGATGGCGATGCGCGCGTCGCGGAGGTTGCTCAGGGCCGACTGGACCGTGCCTTCCTTCTGGAGCAGCGTCGACTCGGTGATTTCCAGCTCCAGCCGCTCGTGCGGCAGGCCGGAGAGCCTGAGCGCCCGGTGGACCTGCGCCTCGATGGCACCGGCGCGGAACTGCACCGGCGACAGGTTGATCGACACGAACAGCGGCGCCGGCCAGGTCATGGCGTCGGCACAGGCCCGCTCCAGCACCCAGGCGCCCAGGCGGTTGATCAGCCCGGTCTCCTCGGCGACGGGAATGAACACGTCGGGCGGCACCACGCCGCGTGTCGGATGCTTCCAGCGCAACAGAGCCTCGAAGCCGGCAAGGCGTCGGCCGGCCGCTTCGAAGATCGGCTGGTAGACGAGATAGAACTGGCCGAGATCCCAGGCCTCCTCAAGGTCGGCCTGCAACTGGCGGCGCGTTTCCATGGCGCTCGCCAGCTCCCCGGAGAAGACGCGGGTGACGCCGCGGCCGTCCGCCTTGGCCTTGAACAGGGCGAGATCGGCGTTTTTCAGGAGGGTGACGAGATCGCGCCCGTCGCGCGGGCAGAGCGAGATGCCGATGGAGCTGGAGATGGCGAGGTGATGGCCCTCGATCTCGAACGGTTCCCCGATGGCGGAGACGATGATGTCGGCGATCCTGAGGGCGTTGCCCTCGTCCATCACGCCCATGCAGATGATGGCGAACTCGTCGCCGCCGAGGCGGGCGATGCGGTCGGTGGGGCCGAGGTGCTCGACCAGCCGCCCGGCGACGGCCGCCAGCAGCTTGTCGCCGATGTCGTGGCCCAGCGTGTCGTTGATGGTCTTGAAATAGTCGAGGTCGGCGAAGTAGAGCGCGAAGGGCGAGACGCCGCCGTCCCTGTCGAGCGCTTCCAGCCATTCGACGAAGCACAGGCGGTTGGCGAGGCCGGTCATCACGTCGGTGCGCGCCTGGCGGTACTGGAGGGCTGCCTGCCTGCGATCGCGCCGAAGCTGGCGGATCCACAGCGCGGTGACGATCACGATCACCGCCGAGATCACGAAGGCGGCGATTACCAACGGAATGACCGTGCGGCGGATTTCGTCGTTGACGGTCCGGGCGTCCACGCTGACGACGATGGCCGCCGGATAGCTGGCGAGCCGGCGGACAGCGGCGTAGCGCTCGTCGTTGCCCAGGACGCCCGCCGGAACGAGACCGCCGGCGGCGGGCAGGGCGAACAGCGCGTTGGCATCGTGCCTTGGCGGGTTGGCCTCCGATATCCGGTCGAAGGACAGGATCGGCGACTGGGCCATGACCGTGCCGTCGTTGAGGATGAAGGCGATGAGACTGCCCTCGCCGACGTCGATGCGCGACAGCCGGGTGGCGAAGTAGCCCTGGTCGGACGCCGCGTTGACGACGCCGAGGAAGGCGCCGGCGGCGGAGGTCATGCGGTGCGACAGCACCAGATTGGGCCGGCCGGCGATGCGACCGATGATCGGGTGGCTGAGATAGGTCGGCGGCCCGACCATGCTCTGCATCGCCTTGAAATAGGGGCGGTCGCCGAAATAGGCCTCGGGCGCCGGCCATCTGCGCGTCGACGCCAGCACCCGCCCGGTCTCGTCGGTTATGGTGAGTGCGTCCAGGAAGGCGAGGCCGGACATGCGCGCGCGCAGCGTCTCGAAGGCGGACTGGCTGGTGGTTTCGGCGATGAGCGAGACCTGGTCGTTGACGTCCCTCGACTTCAGGTAATCCGACACGCCGACGAGCACCAGATCCATGGCCTGGAAGGCGTGGTTGATCTCGTCGGACATCACGTCGGCGATGTTGGCCTGGATCCTGAGTTGCTTCTCGACAGCCCCGGCGCTCAGCCGCGCGGCCGCCGACAGCGTGGCCACGGCAATGAACAGGATTAAAAAAGCATCAATAGTCAGTATGATGATTTCGAGGGGCGAGACCGCCGCATTGGGCCCGTCCTTCATCTTTTCGAGTTCGCGAAGCAATTTCGGCCTGCCATTTCCGCGTGACGAGCGCCTATTCTACTCCTGATACATTACCAATAATGGCAACTTTGCCTTGAAATGCAGTCTACTCCGACGAAGCAGATCCAATATTGGCCCCGATGAAATATACTGAATTCCATACCGAATGAAAGTCTGCGGCGGCCGAGGCGGATGGGCAATTGTGCGTAGAGCCCGCCCGGCGAACAGGGTTCGTCGGCAAGCTTCACTCCACTGCTGTCATGATGTTCCGGACATCGG
>JAUVXG010000024.1 GCA_030603685.1 Pleomorphomonas sp. | reverse complement strand
TTTCCTCCGATTGCATCACGTAGGACAGGCCGCCGGCGAACAGGGAGGCCAGTGCAAAGACTGCCGAAATCGCGATGGCGAAGCGCATCGACCATGTCAGAGGATTTTTCATGCCGATTCGAACACATAGCCGATCCCATGAAGGGTCGTCAGGTAAGGCTTCGCAAAGGGCTTGTCGATCTTGGCGCGCAGCCGGCTGATATGTGTCTCGACCACGCTGGTCTTGGGATCAAAATGCAGATCCCAGATCGCCTCAAGCAGAATTGTCTTCGTTTGTACGCGGCCGGGACGCTCCATGAAATGCTTGAGCAGCATGAATTCGCGAGGCTGCAAATCAATACGCTGTCCGTCGCGCCAAGCCTCTCGCGACAAAAGGTCGAGGCGCAGGTCGCCATGGACCAGCTCAGTCACTTCGATGCGTAGCGCGGGGCGCCGAAAAATCGTGTCGATCCGGGCCAGTAATTCAACAAAGGCGAAGGGCTTGACCATGTAGTCGTCCGCACCGGCACGGAGACCGGCGACCCGATCCTCGACGCTACCCATTGCCGTCAGCAGAATTGCCGGCGTGGCAATCTGGGCCGTTCTGAGCGCCTTGAGCACGACTAACCCATCTAGTCCCGGCATCATTCGATCAAGGATGAGCAGATCGTAGGTCTGAGCCGTAGCTTGTGTAAGCGCTTCGCGCCCGTCGCCGATCAGATCAACGGAATGGCCCTCTTTCAACAGTCCTTTGCATAGGTATTCGCCTGTCTCTGCATCGTCTTCGGCAACAAGAACCTTCATCGTGCCATCCCCTGGGTTTCCCAACAATGTCACGGCCGGATCGAGCTTGCCTTATCGGCTTCTTACTTTTTTGTAAGACCCAGTCAAACTTGGGAACTCTTACTGCTGACATACATGACCGGAATCACCGCGATCGCGGGCTGTGTTTCATTGCAGAAGAGTGACCACCGGGCATGCCAACTTCGCTCGATATGATCCTGCCATCTCTAGCTGCGTTTGGCATGTTGGCCTATTGGGGCATCGGCCTGGCCGCCGCGCTCGAAGCCTTCGTCTTTACCGGATTATTTTTACCCGGCACGCTCGTTGTCGATGCGGGGGGCTTCCTGGTGCAACGCGGGGTTCTGGATTTCTTCGATCTGGTCTGGTTTGTCGCGATCGGTTCCATCGTCGGCGGAGAGGCGACTTACTGGGTGGGACAACATATACGGAGCGGATTGCTAGGACGCTGGAATGTCGAGGCTGTCCCGGCCTACGCTCGCGCCGAATATCTCTTGGCCCAAAACGGTGGTTTTGCGCTGGGGTTAGGCCGGTTCTTCGGCCCGGTGGCGGCCTTCGTACCCTTCGTCGCGGCCGTGGCGGGTATGGAGCGACGACGGTTCCGCTTCTGGAACATCTTGGGTAGCATTCCCTATGCTTTCGGCCATGTTGGTTTCGGCTACCTGATCGGGGCAGGCTTTACACGTTTGAGCCCCATGCTGACGCGTGCGGCGCTTTTCGTATTGGCGGTCTCGATACTGGCTTTTGTTCTGTGGTGGACCTTGCGGCGTCTCGATCGGGCTCTGCCTCCTATTTTAGCTGTAGCCGGCACTCTGATCGGCCAGGTCGCAAATCACGATAGGATGAGTTTTATCGGCCGGAGATATCCGCGCATCGCGCGCCTTATCGCGGCGCGGCTCGATCGCCGCCGTTTCGTCGGGCTTCCCGCCAGCCTTTTGGCACTTGTCTTCGTCTATCTATTTGCACTGTGGGTTGGGCTGGCGCTCGATTTTGTACAAGCCGAACCCATCGTACAGATCGATGCGCGGTTCGCGCAGCTGATGCATCTCTTCTGGACCCCATTGCTGATTCAGGTATTCACGGCGTTTACCGCCCTTGGCGACACGCAGGTTGTCGTCGCGTTGCTAGCATTGGCAATGCTTTGGCTTCTTCTAACGTCACGCGCGACATTCCTTCTCGGTTTGGCGGCGGCTCTGTGCAGCGATCTTGTTTCGGTCACCCTGTTAAAGACTGCCTTCGGTCGTCCGCGTTCAATGCTGGGGTATTTTGCCGAAACATCCGGAAGCTTTCCTTCCGGTCATGCCGCACTCGGTGTGGCCTTCTATGGAATGTTGTTCTACCTGCTGTGGCGCACCCGCCGTCTTGGACCTGTGACGGCAACTTTCTTGGCAGGTGTACTCGCCCTGTTGATCGGGCTGAGCCGACTTTATCTGGTGGAGCACTATCTGAGCGACGTGCTAGCCGGCTGGCTTCTCGGTGGATTGTGTCTCGTATGCGGGATCGCCGTTACGGAATGGCGGTTGGAGACGGCTGTTTCAGCACCACGTGCCATCTCGAACATGCGCATTGCACTAGCCGCGGCTCTCTCAATTGTTCTGATCGGCTACGCCGGGCTGCGCGTAGGCGCCTATGCGAAGGCTCTCAATCCCCGACCAGCGCCGCCGGCGCAGGTGACGCTGGCAACACCCGCCAAAGCCTTCTTCGCCAACGATCTGCCGAGGCAAGTCGAAACTCTCACCGGAGAGCGCAGCTATCCGGTCAATATCGCTTTTCTCGTCGCCGACACCGATGCGTTGGGGGCGGCGCTGCGTGCCCATGGCTGGATAATCGCAGAGCCAATTTCACCCAAAGCATTGGTTCAGAAACTGCTGGATGATCTGGGCAATCGGGAGCGCCCAGACGCGGCGTTGACACCGCTGTTCTGGAACAATCGCACCAATGATCTGGCCTTGAGCATGAACGGATCGATGCCTGCAGAGGATCGTCCTCGTTTGCGACTTTGGTCCACTCAGCTCGTCACGGCAGACGGGAAACGGCTTTGGCTCGGCCTTATGAGCCGTGACGATGGGCTCGACACGGAACATGGGCATTCGGATCCCGACATGGCTGCCGGCCTGGCTGATCTTCTGGCAGCAGGCACCGCAGCCACCAGGCAATCCGAGAACGCAGCGGAAGTGCAGGCTCCGTTTCCGTTGATCACGCTCAACTGACCGCCAGGGTTCTTACGAATTTGTAAGTCCCTCGCGAGGAAAAAACGCGACCACTCAGTCATTCCTTCGAAGGACGCCAATCGCAGCTCGCTCGAAGGAATACCGCATGCGAAATCTACTCCTATCCGCCGCGCTGATCGCAATACCCGTCGCTGCCTTTACACTGGTTGAGACGAGCCTTGTTGCAGCGCCCCAACAGGCACAAGGCGGGCCGGGTCTCGGAGACCTGTCGGCCTATAGCACCATTGTCGCCAGCACACGGGCGATCGCCAAGTCGGGTGATTTTGCCGCAGCGGAACACCGCATCACCGACCTGGAAACGCTGTGGGACGACAACGCATCGCGCTTGCGCAAGGTCGATCCGGCCGCTTGGGGGATGGTGGATGGCGCGGCCGACCAGGCCTTCTCCGCGTTGCGGGCCAGCAAGCCTGATGCGGAAAGCATCAATACGGCACTCGCCAATTTGCAGCAGGTGCTGGCAGCGCCCGTGCCGAAAGCCACAGGACCGGTCCAGCAAGTCGCCGGCATCGACGTAACGGATGCCTCGGGGCATCCGCTGCCCTGCGAAGAGATGATCGGCCAGGTTCGGGCCAAACTCGCACAAAGCGCCGCGTCGCCTGCCATCGCCGATCTTCAGGCAAAGGCGGTCGAGCGATGCAATGCCGACGATGACGCCCACGCCGATGCCTTTGCCGCTCAGGCTCTGGCCCAACTGACCAAGTGAGGCCGCTATGACCTACCAAGATATCTTCGAAGCCGAGGCTCGCGAAATCGATCCCAACCAGCCCAACCGCGTGCCCGAAGCGACACCTGCATTCTGGCTGATCAAGCTGATGGCGGTGACGATGGGCGAGACGGCCGCCGACTACCTGGCGGTCAATTTGGGACTCGGTTTGACCGCAACTACGCTGTTCATGAGCATGGTCCTCGTCATCGCACTGTGGTGGCAGTTCTCACAGCGCCGGTATGTACCCAGCGCTTATTGGGCGGCCGTGGTGCTCATCTCAATTGTCGGCACACTCGTGACGGACAATCTGACGGACAATCTGGGGGTGCCCCTGATCGCCTCGACGCTCTTCTTCATGCTGGCGTTGGCCGGTACATTCGCAACGTGGTTTGCCTTCGAGGGCACACTGTCAATCCATGAAGTCTTCACTACCCGACGTGAAAGCTTTTACTGGTTGGCTATCCTGTTCACCTTTGCCTTGGGCACGGCAGCCGGCGACTTGGTCGCTGAACAATTTGGCCTTGGTTATTTGGCGACGGGGATTCTCTTCGGCCTAATCATTGCCTCGCATGCCTCCGGCTATTTTGCGCTGAAGCTCGACGGGCTCTGGGCTTTCTGGTTGTGCTACATCTTTACGAGACCGCTCGGGGCCTCTTTGGGCGATCTGCTTTCGCAACCGGCCGAGTATGGCGGTCTGGGCTTCGGCACGATTCCGACCAGTCTCGGCTTCCTTGGCGTGATCGTCCTGACTGTCGCCGCGATGACCTTCTCTCGCGGCCGCTCCCGGTAAATCCATCCTCTTGCCCTGGGCCTCCGGCTCTCTCCTTGAGAGGCGGAGGCCCAGGGCAAATCCCATTTCTCAATGATTTGTAAGATCCCGAAAAGATGTTCCTCGGATGCACCTGCCAGTCTGCCTCCGTTCCAATGGAGGGTCCGATGTCCGAAGCGAAGCTGGCTATCACCACACACAACCTGAGTTGCCGTTACGGCGAATTTACCGCGCTCCATCCACTGAACCTGGACATTCCGAAAGGTGAGATATTCGGCTTTCTGGGACACAACGGGGCAGGCAAGACCACCACGATCCGGCTGCTGACCACGCTGCTCGAACCAAGCTCGGGAGAGGCGATCGTGGCTGGCTGCGATGCCAGGCGCAATGTCGTCCAGCTCCGCCGCCAGATCGGCTATCTGCCTGAGAACGTGCGGCTCTACGATGCACTGAGTACGCGCGAAAATTTGCGCTTCTTCGCCTCGCTGTCGCAGATCGATGATGCGCGCGAGCGGGTCGAGGAGGTCATGGACTTCCTCCAGATTCGCGATTTGGCCGATCGCCGCCTCGGCACCTTCTCCAAGGGGATGCGGCAGCGGGTAGGCCTGGCCCAGGCGATCGTACATCGTCCCTCGATCCTTTTTCTCGACGAGCCGACTTCCGGGCTCGATCCCATGGGCGTGCGCATGCTGCGAGAGGTGATCGAGCGGCTCAATGCCGACGGTATGACCATCTTCATGAACACTCATTTGCTGAGCGAGGTGGCGCGCAGCTGCTCGTCCATTGGCGTGTTGTCCCATGGCCAGCTGGTATTTCACGATCGGATCGAGGCGGTCAGCGCGCGCTACGGTGATGAAGCGGCGTTGGAGGAACTTTATCTCAGCGTCGTGCCCGGTCGGGAGGACGCCGCATGAAGCCCTCCATCCTCATAGAAAGACATGCCCTAGCCGGGCTTCTCCGTGAGCGCACGATCGCACTGATCGCCGGGCTCTTCGCTCTGCTCGTTCTGGCGTCGGCCTATCTTGGCTGGTCGGCCACGATTACCGTCGACGGCATCTACGCGAGCGCCGTCGCGTGGTTCGAACAAAACGGACAGGTGGCTCCACCCAACCCTGTGACACAAGGGTCGCCGCTGGCGTTGTTACGCAACCTAACGATCTACATCAGCCTGGTGGGGGCGTTTTCCGCCATCGTGATCGGTCACCGCATGGTCGAAGCCGACCGTCGCGCGGGCGTTCTCCCGTTGATCGGTACACGGCCGCTCGATCGTCTCGATTACGCGCGCGGCAAGATCGCAGCTTTGGCGGAGGGCATAGCCGGGCTGATCGGATTGGCTGCCATTGTGGGGGTGCTGACCTTTCTCATTCTGCCGTCGATTCATGTCCGCGCGAACGAATGGGTGCGACTAGCTACCTTTTTCGGACTTGGCTGGTTCTACATGATGACCTTCGGACTGATCGCGATCGGTTCGAGTGCCCGGGCACAAAGCGAGACCGCGGGGCTTTTGATGCCGGCGGTATTGTGGCTGACGCTGACGTTCGTGGTGCCAGCCTTAACCGGCAATATCCTGCCCACGGCCGCAATCAATCCGGTTTCCGCCCTTGCCCCGGCGCCACAGACCGCGATCTTCGACTGGAGTGCAGCGTTGCTCGGACCAATCTCGCTGGCCGAGGCCTACAAATATCTCGGCGCCGAACTCCTGGGCTATCTCCCTGCCGGATTGCCCCCTCGGGGCACGGTCCCTCCGCTCGTCGTGCTGATCCTCACCGGGGCCGCGGCGTTCGCCTTCGCGCTGAGTAGTTGCCTGAAGCTCGACATGACCAAGGGAGGCCCGGATGCCTAGGATTCCTTCGGCCATCGTGACCATCGCGCTCAAGGACGCCCGCGTTGCCCTGCGAGATCGTTTCCTGCTGGTTGCGACCTTGGCACTTGGAACGGCGGCGTTGATTTCGCTGATTGCCGGCACAATTGCCATGCGCACCGATGTTGCCACTTACGCGCTGGCAAAGGAGCAGTTGCTGGCCCTTGGCAAAGAACTCAGCTCGATCGCCGCTCCCGAGTTCTACCCGCTCAAGCTGATGCGCGGAACAATCGAGCAGATTGAGATTATGGGAGCGGTGATCGCACTGATCGCCGGTTACCGTGCCGCGGTCGAAGAGCGGGGACGGCAGACGCTCGCCTTGATCCTGACGCGACCGCTGAATAACTGGCAGTTTCTCGCCGCCAAGATTATCGGCGGAGCCGGATTGGTCGGCGTGGTCCTTGTCGTGGTTTTCTCCACCTCGGCTCTCGTGCTGATGATTGGCTCCGGGGCGGGCCTCGGGATCGAGGATTTGCTTCGCCTCGCTTTGGCCTGGGCCGGATCGGTACTGTACTTGACCGGCATCTTCGTTGTCGGCTTTGCACTCAGTCTCTGGCTGAAGGCCCCCGCTAGCGGGTTGCTCTATGCCTTCGCCCTCTGGCTCGTGGTCGTACTGGTGGCGCCGCAGGTAGGTGACACCCTCGATCCCGACAATCAGGTTGTCGGGGGTGTCTTTGCCCAGCTCGCTGTCCCCAAAGCCGAACAGGACCGCATCAAGGCGGGCTTCGCCGGCTATGAGACGGTGCGCAACGGTATCGAGATCTCGTCGGTCACCAAACACTACGAGCGGCTCACCTTCGCGGTGCTCGGCATCAAGGACACCTACACCGGCAAGACGCTGGGCGTGATCTGGGCCGACAAACGTGGCGATGCGCTGTTCCTCCTGCTCTTTACCCTCGGCCTCGGCGGACTTGTCTTGCTGCGACCCATCCAACCAAATCGTCTTACCAAGGAGAATTGATGATGACCCAACGCCTGATTGCTCTTTCGCTCCTCATGTTCATCGCAGCCGGGACGGCTCATGCTGCCGGCCAAGACAGCGATGGGGATGGCGTACCCGATGCGGCGGAGAAACTGCTACAAACCGACCCGCTGAATCCCGATACCGATGGCGACGGGCAGAACGACCTTGCCGACAAGGCGCCGGTCTTTGCCCCAAGCCCGATCCAGCCGGGCGGATCCCCCGCATCATTTCACATCGGCGAGCTTCTCGTGGAGAACAATGTTGACCAGGTCGCACACAAGGACGCTCCTGATCATCTGGAGATTCAGGTGATCAACGACGCCGCCAAGCCACTGTCAGGCTTTACCCTCTACTATACGCTGACCGACGTCGACACGGGCGCCAAGGAAGCCTACATCGCCCACCCGGACCTCACTGTTCCAGCCCACGGCGACGCACGGATCCATATCGATGATAGCGGCGCGGCCGGACATCTTCGCGCAAATCCGAACTCGATCTATGCAACCATGCAGTCGGCCAAAACTCTGAGCGTCACGTTGCAGTTGCCCGGCGAGATTGCAGTGGAGCAGACGATCAAGAAGGATGCGGGTGGAGCCGAACAGGCTGACTAACCCAGTCTTCAGATCGCGCTCTCGGCGGGGATGCGCAAAGCGGGAATGTTCATGACCCTTCGCAAACTTCTTCGGCTCTCGATACTCACGCTGCTGATTGGCTTCGCCGGTCTTGGTCTCTATCTCTGGCAGCTTCAGCGCAGCGGGAACTTCCACAGCGTCGTTGCGGGGGAGCTTTACCGGTCAAATCAGCCCACGCCAGAGCGGCTCGTCCTCTACCAGAAGGAAGAGCATATCCGATCGATCCTGAACCTGCGCGGCGCCCATCCAGGGGCGCCGTGGTACGAAGCCGAACGCAAGGCTGCGGAGCAACTCGGTCTGACATTGGTAGACTTTCCGATGTCGGATCACGAGGTCCTCTCGCCTGCCCGCGTCGACGCTCTCACCAGAACCTTGGCTGAGGCCCCCAAGCCCTTGCTGGTCCACTGCAAGGCCGGAGCGGACCGCTCCGGTTTGGCCTCGGCTCTGTACCTGGCGCGAATAGCCCATGTTGATCCCGAGATTGCCGAACAGCAGCTCTCCATTTTCTACGGGCATTTTTCCGTCCCGTGGCTTTCGCGAGCTTGGCCAATGGACGTCACGTGGCAGGCGACGGAACGATAAGTCTTGCATTCCGCGCTGCTTCGCTATCTCGACCTACTCCAAAACGCATATCGCCAATAGGAGACCAGATGTACTTTGCAGATGCCTTGCTTATGGGTGGCGTCGATGATCCCTACTGCGTCGTTCATCTGCGGGCGCGTCCGCCTGCTGGCTGCCTGCGCCATATGGGTGAACAGGTCGGCAAACAGCCGCCAGGGCCGCTTGGCATTGGCATCGGACAGCGTCGAGCGGGCGGGCAGCTTGGCGCCGACATGATAGAGCCGGCTCCGGTGGCTGCTCATCGCCGCCTCGATCTCGCGCAGGCTGACCGCGCCGGACAATTGACCAAATAGAAGCGCCTGAAGCTGGCTCTGGGACGGCAGACGACGGACGCGATGGACGGCTCTGTAGTCTTCCACAAGACGATCGAAGGTCGCCCACGGAATATGGCGCTGCAACTGATGAAAGACTCTATTGTGATGCTGCATGGCGTTGATCTCCTGCTCGTGTCCAGAACACGGATAACGTCTGAAGGCGAGTAGAATCAATGCCATGTACCCTCTCCATAGATTTTAACCGGACAGCAGTGGTGGCGGCGAAGGACCCATTGGACAGGAACAGCGAGCGGTGGGTGGCGGCCTCGGCGAAGTCATCCATGCGGGCGTGTTCTTCGTCGAGCTTGCTCAAGCGGATGTCAGCGTCCTCCTCCTTGCGGACTTGACTGAGGATCTGGTGGGCGACGCTGCCGAGAAGACGGTGGCCAGTACCATCAGTCCGGCCTGCATCATCAGGAAGGCGAGGCCGAGACTGCGCAGGAAGGTCGTCTTGTTGCCGCGATTGGCGCCGGTGGCAACGACGAAATGCCGCCCGTCCGCGTCGAAGTCGCTCTCGACGATCCTGCCGTCGGTCCTGAGACTAAGCCCGATCTCGCCAAGTCCGGAGATCAGATCCCGCTCGAACTCGGCCACACGCTTCTCAGGAGGTGCTGGCTGGCCAGACGATGGGCTACGACACAAAGATTGACCTACAATCTAATAATCGTTAGAATATGTGGATGAACAAGCGATCACCAAAGGACCTGCTATACGAACAGGTCGCTCGAATCGGCAAAGCACTCGCGAGTCCGAAGCGTCTGGAGTTGGTCGAGTTACTGGCCCAAGGCGAGAAGAGCGTCGAGTTGTTGGCTTCTCAAGCCGGTATCGACATGCGGCTCGCTAGCGCCCATCTCAAGGCGCTGCGGGAGGCCCGCCTGGTCGAGACCCGGCGAGACGGCAAGTACATTTACTACCGGCTGAGTGGCAGGGACGTGTCGCAGTTATGGGTCACGCTACGCGAAACCGCCGAGGAGCATTTGGTCGAGTTGCGCATGGCGTTGGAGCAGATGACGGCTCAGCCGGACACCCTGGTTTCGGAAGGCCGGGAGAGCCTGCTTGAAAAGGCACGACAAGGGGAAATCGTCATGATCGACGTGCGCCCCGCCAACGAGTTCAGCGCCGGCCATCTGCCCTTCGCCCGATCTTTGCCCCTCGACGAACTGGAAAGGCGTCTGGCCGATCTACCGGCAGACCGAGCCATCGTCGCCTACTGCCGAGGTCCGTTCTGCCTCATGTCTGATCAGGCGGTGGCCTTGTTGACGGCAAAGGGTTATCGGGCGCGCAAGATTCTCGATGGTGTCAGCGAGTGGGAGGCGGCAGGACTTCCGGTGGAGCAAGGAGAACCAACGGCATGAAGGGGCGTGAAAGCGGTATGCCCGACGAAACCTATTGGACGAGTTTCTTCGACGCTGACGTCGCTCTTGAAAAGCTGTTGGGGTCTCGGGTCGATGGCAATGTGATCGAGTTTGGCTGCGGATACGGCTCGTTCACCGTACCGGCGGCCCGACGCGCGACGGGCTCTGTCACCGCGTTGGATATTGAACCCGAAATGGTCGACAGCGTGCGCCGGAAAGCGGCAGCCAGCAATCTGACCAACATTCAGGTCAAGGTGCGGGACTTTGCTGCTCATGGGACGGGTGTCGCTACCGCGTCGCAGGCGCATGCCATGATTTTCAACCTGCTGCACCTGGAGCAACCCGTCAGCTTGCTGCGCGAAGCCTACCGGACCTTGCAAGACGGTGGTGTGCTTTCGGTGATTCACTGGCGCAGTGACATCCCCACGCCGCGCGGCCCTTCCTTAGCAATTCGCCCGACGCCCGAGCAGTGCCGAGAATGGATGGCCGTCGCAAGTTTTCACGCCATTGAATCCGTTGATTTGCAGACTTGTTGTCCCTTCCATTTCGGCCTGTTGGCTCGCCGTTAATTCGAACCACTAGGAGTTGCCATGAAGACTCTGATCATTTTCAACCGCGAACCCTATGACAACACCGATGTCACCTGGAACGGCTTGCGTCTGGCGGGCAAGCTGCTCGATGCCGGAAGTGAAGTCAGACTCTTCCTGATGAACGATGCGGTGGACATGGCGCGCGATGTTTGCCGTCCACCGGAAGGCTACGACCAAGACCTCTCGCAGATGCTCAAGGCGTTGATTGCACGGGGTGTGTCCGTCAAAGTCTGTGGAACCTGTATGGCCCGTTGCGGCATCTACAAGAATCATCCCTATTTCGACGGTACTGAAAAATCCACCATGCCTGCGCTGGCTGAGTGGGTAATCGATAGCGACAAGGTCATCACATTCTAGAGCGGGATTCCGCCGCTTCCCACAGCCTTCCTTTTGCGCCTTGAGTCAACGTCCCATCTGCCGAGTTGCTGCCTTGCTATATCCTCTCCAGGGGGATAGTATTAAGGGCATGAGCGAGCAAGCACACCTTCACGAACCCCATCCCGAGATCGTCAAACGCCTCAAACGCGCCAACGGCCACCTGATGGGGATCATCGAGATGATCGAGGCGGGAAGAACTTGCCTCGATATCGCGCAGCAGCTTCAGGCGGTCGAAAAAGCTATCGCCCAAGCCAAGAAGACTCTGATTCAGGACCATCTCGACCACTGCCTTGAAGATGTTGTCGGGTCGCTTGCCAAAGAGCAGCGCCGCTCGATCGACGAGTTCAAGGAGATCACCAAGTATCTGTGAGACGCGACCATGATGGACAGCATACGCGACTGGCTCGGCTTCGCCCCGACAACACAAGGGTCGGGCGGCCATGGCCACGGCCATGACCATGGCGACGGTGGACACGGCCACACTCATGGCGTGGTCGATCCCACCATCGCCACAACGACGCGCGGCATATGGGCGATCAAATGGTCCTTCGTCGTGCTGGCCATCACTTCGATGCTGCAATTGGTCGTCGTGTTCCTGTCCGGCAGCGTGGCTCTGCTTGCCGACACCATCCACAATGTCGGCGATGCAGTTACCGCCATCCCGCTCTGGATCGCCTTCATGCTGGCAAGGCGCAAGCCGTCGAAGACGTTCACCTACGGCCTTGGCCGCGTCGAGGATCTGGCCGGCATCACCATCGTGCTGATCATCCTGTTCAGCGCCATCGTCGCCGGCTACGAGGCGGTCGACAGGTTAATCCATCCGCAGCCCATCGCCTTTCTCGGCTGGGTGGCTGCGGCCGGCCTGATCGGCTTTCTCGGCAATGAAGCAGTCGCTGTATTTCGCATCCGTGTCGGCCGCGAGATCAACAGCGCGGCGCTCATCGCCGACGGTTACCATGCCCGTACCGACGGCTTCACCAGTCTGGCCGTCGTTCTCGGTGCGATCGGCGTCTGGGCGGGCTTTCCGCTCGCCGATCCGATCATTGGTCTTTTGATCACCGTCGCCATCTTCGCCATCGTCTGGCAGTCGTCAAAGGCAGTGCTGACACGCATGCTGGATGGCGTCGAGCCGGGCATCGTTGAGGAGATCTCCCATGCCGCAGAGCATGTGAAAGGCATCGAGCGGGTCGCCCAAGTGCAGGCGCGCTGGATCGGCCATCGCCTGCATGCCGATGTAGCCATCAAGGTGGCGGACAGTGCGACCGCAAAGGATGTGGTTGCCATCACCGAGGCCTTGCGGGGAGAGCTGTTCGAGCACCTGCCTGCGCTTTCTGGGGCAAATATTCGCTTCCAAGGCGAGGACGAGCCGGTCGCAGGACATTCCGGTCATGGCCACCACGCACCCGACCCGTTCAAGGTCGCTTGCGATCTCGCTACCGGAACGCTGGAGATCGTCAACACGCCTGCTGGTGAGCGTATGCGTCTTACCGTCGACAGCCATGCCGACGGTCTTTCCGCGACCGTGATCATCGACCGGCCCGATGGTCCCGAAACGCTTCCGCTTGGATTGATAGCCGGCGATCATCACCGGCTCGAAAGCAGTGTCGCTCCCGCCGAGCCGCACGAATTCGAGGCACGACTTATCTTGACCGCGAAGGGCAAAGAACAGCTTTTGCCGTTCAAGATGGTCGAGCCGGCAGGCCACCGCCACTGAGGATCACGCCGGGCGCTTCGCTCCATTCGGCTGGGAGCTCCAGCTAGGAGCTTTAGGGGAGCAGAATGCACAACGATATTCCAATCGGTACGGCTGCGAAGTCGACCGGCGTAACGGTCCTGACCATGGATTGCGTGAGCTGCGCCACCAAGATCGATACCGCTGCGCGACGCATGGCCAGCGTCGAGGACGTGTCCTGACGCGGCTCAACGAGGACGGCAAGTCGGTGTCGGTTCTGGTGGTCGACGGTGTGATCGCCATGCGCGACGAGCCGCGCGCGGATGCCGTCGCCGGCCTGAAAACCCTACTACGCCGGCATCAAGACTGTCATGCTGACCGGCGACAACCGCCGGACGGCCGAAGCGGTGGGCTGCCAGCTCGGCATGGAGTTACGCGCCGAAATGCTGCCTGAAGACAAGCAGAAAGTCGTCCAGGAACTGAAGGCCAAAGGCTTCGTGGTCGCCAAGGTCGGTGATATCGCCGGCATGATCGACATCTCCGAGCGCACGCTCAGCAACATCTATCAAAACATTACCCTAGCCCTTGGCCTGAAGGCGGTGTTCCTGATCACTACCGTCATCGGCCTGACGGGCCTGTGGCCGGCGATTCTCGCCGACACCGGCGCCACGTGCTGATCACCATCAACGCGCTGCGCTTGCTGCGCCCGGTGAAGGCTTAAGGCTGGACCGGAGCGGTGCAAGTGACGCCCGACAGCGCGCGGGAGACAGGCGAGGCAACGACGCGGCTCCTCCTAGTGCTGGCCTGGGTGAGGGCTTCGACCACCACCTTTGGCACCTCTCTAAACCCGACTACATCGGTGAGGTGCCCGACCAAGCGTCGTGTTCGCGCAGCGGTGTTCGCTAATCTCGACATCGCCATCGGCGGATTTTCGAGCAGAAAACGTTTACCATTCGGGCTACTGCGGCGGAGGGTCTAGCTATGATCGACCGAGCGGCCATGCGCCGACGACGAGTCGAGGGCGCCTGTGCCGCATTCGGTCTGTTTTTCTCAGCGCCTGCTCTCCCATAGCGTTCGTTTTGATATGCTTTGCCGCCCGTCCAATTTCTTGGGTCTGCAGCCGAGTTTGCCCCAAGATAAAGGCGCCAGAAGAACAAAACTGGAAGAGGAAGAAAAGTCGATAGAATCCCACTCGCAGAACGGTCGCCCCGGCAACGCTGTCGATCAAATGCGGCCTGAGGCGATCCCGGCCCGTCGTCCCGCGCCAGGGCTATGAGCCCTGCTTGTCCGGCCGGGCAGGGATGCTTGGCCGCTTTTGTGCCGGCCCGCCCGTTCCGCGGATGCTGGAGGTGTCTTCGAGGAGAAGACGGAAAAGGACCGGAAAAGGAACCCGGTTCGCAAACCTCCAGCAAAAGGAACGAACCCATGCGTCTCATGACTGTCGATCCGCGCGCGCTCAAGGAGAATCCCGATCGTACGCGCCAGACCAAATCCAGCCCGCAGGCCGATGCCTTGCTGCTGGCCACCATCCGCCAGGTCGGCATCGTTCAGCCGCCGGTCATTGCCCCTCAAGGGGAGGGCGGCAATGGCTATATCATCAACTCCGGCCACCGGCGCGTCGCCCAGGCGATAGTCGCCGGCCTCAGCGAGATCACCGCGCTGGTAGACGAGGCGGCCAATGACAATGGCGCCATGCGGTCGATGGTGGAGAACGTCGCGCGCGAGGCTCTGAACCCGGTCGATCAGTGGCGGGCCGTCGAACGTCTCGTCGCGCTCGGCTGGACCGGGGAGGCCATCGGCGTCGCGCTGGCATTGCCGGTGCGCCAGATCCGCAAGCTACGGCTGCTTGCCAATGTGCTGCCGGCGATGCTTGAGCAGATGGCCAAGGGCGACATGCCGAACGAGCAGCAGTTGCGCACCATCGCGGCGGCTTCGCTCGAAGAACAGCGCGAGGTCTGGAAGGCGCACAAGCCGAAAAAGGGCGACCCGCAGGTCTCCTGGTGGGCTGTCGCCAACGCGCTGACGAAGAAGCGCATGTACGCGCGTGATGCGAGCTTCGACGATGAGCTTGCCCGGGCCTATGGAATCGAGTGGCTGGAGGATCTGTTCGCGCCGGCCGACGAGGACAGCCGCTACACCACCAATGTCGAGGCCTTTCTCGGTGCGCAGCAGGAGTGGATGACGACCAACCTGCCGAAAGGCGGCATGGTCGCCGAGGTGAACAATTACGGTCAGGCATCGCTGCCGCCCAAGGCCGAGCGCGTCTATGGCAAGCCCGGCAAGGGCGACCGTGCCGCGCTCTACATCGACCGCGACGGCAAGGTGCAGACAGCATATTTCCGGATGACGGAGCCGAAGAAGGCTAAGGGCCAGCCAGACGGGACCATGGATTCGGGGATCGGGGCCGACGAGCTTGTTGCCACGAGGTCGCGTCCCGAGGTGACGCGCAAAGGCATCGAGATGATCGGCGATCTGCGCACCGATGCGCTGCACGAAGCGCTTGCCCGCGCTCCCATCGAGGACGACACGCTGATGGCTCTCCTGGTGCTGGCGCTCGCCGGCACCAATGTGTCGGTGCAGTCGGGCGCGTCCGATGATGTCTATGGCTTTGCCCGCATGAGACGGCATGCGGCCCGATTGGTTGGGAAGGATGGCGGGCTCGATCCTGAACCGGATACCTTGCGTGTCGCTGCCCGTTCGGCTCTGATCGACGTGTTCTCGGCGCGCGAAAACCGCACCAACAGCGGCCTTGTCGCCCGCCTTGCCGGTCAGGCCATCGGAGCTGACCAATTTCTGCCCAACATGGGGACCGAGGACTTCCTCGCCTGCCTGTCGCGTCCCGCGCTGGAACGGTGCTGCCAGGAGACGCCGGTTCTGCCGCGCGCCAAAGTCCGGGAGACGCGTGCCGCGCTGGTCGACCATTTCAAATGCGATCGCTTCGTTCACCCGTCGGCGTTGTTCGCGGTTGACGCAGCGGAGATCGCCGGTTGGCGTGGACCGTCCAGCGGCAGCTCCCGTGACATGCCCCATGAGGACGAGAGCGATGTCGTTCCCTCGGATGGGGTGCTCGGTTCCCCGGAGAGCATCGAAGGAGGCGTTGGTTCCGCTGACGACGAGTTGACGGACGAGCTGGCTGACGAGCCTTGGCCGATCGCTGCGGAGTAATCCATCCGCTCCGATCTCCTTTCTCCGAACGAACCCGCGCCGCCGGTAGGCTTCTGGCGGCGTATCCGTTTGAGGTGCCGCCCCTGGGGCGCGGAGCAGGGGATGGCAGCGTGAGAGCCGGACCTGGCAGGCGCCGGCGCCGAATGCTGAGGCGAGCGTATTCGGGTTGGTTCCTTCGCTTTGGACATCGCGGATCGTACCTCTGGGCGGGCGATCTTGGGCTTTTCCTAGCTTCCTGTTTGAGCATCCAGGCATTGAGCGTGAGCGCCCCTGCTGGTCACCCCTCGGTTTCGGGCGGTCTTGAACCGTCGGCCGGTCGTTTCAAGGTCGTGCTGCGCCGCGTCGCGGTCCAGTCCGGCTCGCTCGCAAAGCGGGCCGGCTCAGGCGCCTGAGGCTGGCTTTGGCCAACCTCGTCCTTCGCAGGCCCGCTTCGCTCGTCTCGCAGGATCGGAACCTCTGAAAGCGACCGTCCTCGCGACGGTTCTTTTTGACCGCACCGAGGGGCAGCCGGCAGGGGCCGGTCAAGACCCCGAGGAGCTTCAAAGATAGGAATTTTACAAAATGGCCAAGCCCGCAACCGCCTCCCGCCCCGCTTCCAAGGTCGTTCCGCTCCACAAGGGAACCACCCTCGAAATGGTTCGCCTCGCCTGTCCCGATACTACGCAGGCCGCGCGCATCTCCTCGAGTTTCGGCCTTCCCCTTCTCGATAGCGACGGCATCCGCGACACCCACTTGCAATTGATCGCCGAAACGGCGTCGGCGCTCTCCGAGGGTCTCAAGGAGCGCGCCATGCAGATCCATCTGCAGCGGATTGTCGGCGCCTATGTCGGCTCGGCCCATGGTGCCGGTCAGTTCTATTCCCGCGCTGTCACCGAGGCGCGCGATGCAACCGCCAAGGCGGCCTGCGATGCTCGCGACGAAGACGTCGATGGTCCAGTTGGCTTCGACGGACCGGCCCAGCGCAAACGGGAGTTCGCCGCCGACATGGGCCTTCAGGCCCACGCGCTCCGCATGGCGGCCGAGGGCGCGGTTGCCGCCTATGAGAAAGTGGTCGGCGAGCGCTGGAAGCCTTTCGAACGCCCGGCCGATCCGGCGGCGCCGACACTGGACCGCAAGGCGGCCGCAGTGCAGATGGCCGCCCTCGACTAACCTGCTACGCGATCGGGGGCCGCAAGGCCCCCTTTTGCCTCTTCCATTTTGGCAAAGGTGCGGAACTGGTTGCTGATTTACCAGCATTTTGATAAAATGCTTGCAATGCAACTAAAAGCAACGAGGTGCTTGATATGCCATCGATCACCATCCGGAACGTGCCGGACGATGTTCATCGGGCACTCCGTGTCCGGGCGGCACTGCATGGGCGCAGCGCCGAGGCGGAAATCCGCGATATCCTCGCAAAGGCGGCCAAGCCTGAAGGCCGTGTGAAGCTCGGCTCTCTGCTTGCTTCGATCGGCAGCGAGGCAGGTCTCTCCGATGCGGATGTCGAGGCGCTCAATGGTTTGCGCGACAAGACCCCGGCCGAGCCGGCGAGCTTCGAATGATCCTGATCGACACCAATGTGGTCTCGGAGCCCTGGAAGCCGGTTCCGGATGCGCGCGTCCTCGATTGGCTCGATGCTCAGGCCATCGAAACCCTGTTTCTGTCAGCCATCACTGTCGCCGAATTGCGCTTCGGTATCGCGGCGATGCCCGAGGGCAAGCGTCGGACGGTTCTGCATGATCGCCTCAAAGACGAGGTACTGCCGCTTTTCTCAGGCCGTATCCTGCCCTTCGATCTCGAAGCCTCGAAAGCTTACGCGACACTGATGGCTGCGGCGCGGGGCTCCGGCAAGGCGATTGGCACTGCCGACGGCTATATCGCCGCGACGGCTCTTGCCCAGGGCTTTTCGGTCGCCACCCGGGATGTCAGCCCGTTTGAAGCCGCAGGGCTCAAGGTGATCAATCCCTGGGGTGTTGCGACCTGATCGGCCTTTGCACATGTCCAACATTCTGCCGACCATTACCTGTTGCTGAGGGCTCGGCGGGACGCGTGATCGTGCCCCGACCACGGAGCACCTATACGACCAGGCTACTGAGCGTTTGTTCGCATGGAGTCTGTCTGCGATGTGAGCCTCGACGGCGGTGCGCGAGCCGAATTGACCAGTGAGGCGTCATATCTTTCTCCATCTGCTGGCCGCCCCTTCTGCGGGCTCGATGTGGCATGTCTGACCGGAGCACGGCTTCGCCTCGATCGTCTTCCCACAACAGTTCGGACAAAACTTTCTTCCCCTGCGAACAAGTTCGCATTCCTCGCGGGACAAGAAAGCTTTGTCCGACCGTCCTCCACATGCGTTCCGGCTCTGGCGAGTGCGGTCCGATCGTCTCCGGTCTTCTCGACTGCCATCGAGGCCGCGAAGGGCGCGGCCCGAGACACGCGAAAAGGAATACCATCATGGCGACCATCGGTTCTTTCACCGCCTCCGACAACGGCTTCACCGGTTCGATCCGCACGCTGACGCTTAACGTCAAGGCCCGCTTCCAGCGCGTCGACAATCCTTCGGACAAGGGGCCGCACTACCGCATCTACGCGGCCGGCAATGTTGAGCTGGGTGCTGCTTGGCAGAAGCGCTCGGAACAGACCGACCGGGACTACCTCTCGGTCAAGCTCGACGATCCGAGCTTCCCGGCTCCGATTTACGCGACGCTTTCCGAGGTCGAGGGCGAGACCGGCTTCCAGCTCATCTGGTCCCGCTCCAACAGGGATTGACACCTTGGGCGCAGGCGGCCCCGCCCATCGCGGCGGGGCCGGTGCGACGGGCCAAGCCAACAGTGCCGACGCATCGAAATGGGCGCAATTGGCGCCGCCGCTGGATGCCTCTCTTTGGAAGCTCGGAGAACCTGTGTAGAGTGAAAACACATGTTCGACGCGGTCATTGCGGCCGCCGAACGATATGAACTTCTCTGGTGTTTCCATGCTCTCCCATCAGCTTCTTCGCAACCACGCGGGCATCATGCTCATAGGGGACTATGGCACTCTCCGGCTGCTGAACGAGGTTGTTCGAGACGTTAATGAACGTTCACCGCTCGTTCGGGACAAAGAGGGTGCTTTTCTTGCACTCGCCTACGACGCTCGGAAAGCCTACGAGCAGCAGCGTGAGATTATTCAACCGCCAGAGCATTTCGAAGAAATCGGTGCCCGCTACGGCGTGGCGATCCTCTGGCCAGTGCTTCTCCCACAGCAGCGGATGCTCAGGGAATCTCTTGCCTGGATCGACCACGGAAAGAAGTACCAAGCGATCACCTATGCCCTCGAAGCCGTCATAGAAGAGGCGCTGAGGGAAGACTTCGGCTCGAGAGAGCCAGCTGTGACCGAAGCTTGGCAACGGCTCGATCCCGCGCATCTCGGCTTTTTCGAAAGGTTGCATACACGCGGCGCCCTGTTTTGTTCCTGGACGAAGAGCCAACGGCGCCAGCTCTTGCCGAGCCTTCTGTGGAGCTTCCACCCACTTTTCGGGATTGGCGCCGGCGACTACCCTTTCGGTTCCAACAAGCAGGTGACACCAGAGGATCTGGCTGCCTGGGAGGGCTACGAATGGCCTGACCCCAAGCTCTAGGCGGAGCGGGTTGATGATCTTCCGGTGGGCGGTGGCCCATCGTTCAGCCTTTCACCTGAACAGCATTTCTATATCGGCCATCGCGCGAAACAGCTTCAGAGGCTGCTCCGGAAACGACAGGAAGCTCTCGCGCTCGTAGAAGCGCCTGGCGGCTTGATCCTTGGCATCGACGATTACCGCGAAGGAGGCGATCTCGCTTCGCACTGCTCGATAGAGCGCGTCTGCCAGAAGAAATCGGCCATAGCCCTTGCCCTGGTGCCGTTGATCGACGGCGAGCCGGCCGAGCAACGTCGCCGGGATGAGCGGATAGCGCGGCAGCTTGCGCGCGATGGCATCCGGCAATTCTGGCAAGTGGATCGCCGTCGCCGACAGCGTATAGAAGCCGGCAATGCTGCCATCGGCCAGTACCAGCACGAAGGGCGCGGCGACCCTCTTGCGCGCCTCTTGTCCGGCCTGCGTCCGAAAATAACGGTCGAGTGGCTCCGCGCCGCTCGCGAACGACGAGCGATCGTGATGGGCGCCGAGAGCCTCGACGCGCTGAATGTCCGTCGCTTTCCCTTCCACGTGTCAGATGCCCGTCTTTGCGCGATAAAGCCGGATCGTCTCGCGGAGCCGATCGTTGACCGGCTGCGGTTCGGTCAGCGCCTTCACGAAGGCCTCGCTGTCCCGCACGGAGAGCGATAGATGCTGATGTTCCTCAATGGCACGCCGCGCCGCATCCTGGACACTCGTCAGAACGAAATCCGTGACCGTGCGCCCCTGCAGTGCAGCCGCGTGCTCGATGAGGCGCTTCTGGTCAGAGGTGACGCGCGTTTCCAGGCGCTCTCCCCGGACTCGACCGGAAGAGGATTTCTTAGCTGCTTCAGCCATTTTCTCGGTCTCCTATTCGTACATTATGTACGGCCCCTGGCCGGGAAAATCAACAAATAGTTGATTCCGGCGCGGCGCCGTGGCGGAGACTCAAGCACCGGCAATCGACGCGGGGTTTTCGAGCATCCGCCCCGGCCTCTTTCAAAAAATACAGAAATGCTGTATATGATGGAAATACAAGATAGAGGAGGCCGCCATGCCCGCTGACGCATCATCCTACACGACGAGCGATCTGTCGCGGAAATCCGGCGACATCATCGCCGAGGCCTTGCGCCGGCCCGTGACCATCACTCAGCGTAACAAGCCTCGCCTGGTGATCCTCAATATCGAGGATTACGAAAAGCTGCTGAAGCGCTCTGATGCCCGGTCGGTCGGAACGATCGAGACCATGCCGGATAATCTCTTGAGCGAGTTCGAGGCGGCGGTCGAAGTCTATGCGCGCGAAGATGAGCCCTCGCGGTCATGAGCTTCGAACAGCTTCAGACCGGCGTCGTCCTTCGCTATGCCTATCTCTGGGCGCGCTAGGCCAAAGCGGGTGAGACGGAGAGCGCAAAGACCGGCCTGTCGCGTTCGGCTCGCCCGCAGAGCGGCTATCTGATCCTGTTCGTCCCCATCACGTCCAAGGAGCCGGAAGCGTCCCGGTTCGCCGCCGAGATCCCACCCATCGAAAAGCGCCGGGCGGGCCTCGATGCCGACATGCGCCTCTGGCTTATCCTCGATGAATACAACATCGACATCGTCGGCCAATCCTTCTACCTCGAACCGGCGCCGCCGCTCGGCAGCTTCAGCAAGGCGTTCTTTCTGCCGTTGCTGCGCGCTTTCGTGGCACGCCGCAAAACGACGGCCGAAGTCAACAGGTTCAGGTGAGGCACTCGCGATATCCTCGGCTCGCCTTCTGGCGCTGGATCTTGCCAAATTGCGCGAGCGCTTCGTCCTCATGTGGGAAGCTCATCGCCTTCATCTGGCCGCGCGTGCCAATGCGACCCCAGCGCCGTGTCAGGCAGACATCGCCGAACAGCGTCGGCTCGATCGACAGCGCATAGAAGCGCGCCATGTTCCGGGCAGGATCCCGGCGTTCGATGTAGAGGTGGCGAGGAGTAGCGGTCATGGGCGGAAGGATCGCCAATCGACGCCATTGCGTCCAACGACAGTTTTGAATCGATGGGGTCGCGTCGATTCCTAGGCGTGATGGGTCGGAAAGGCTCCGCATCGCCACTGCCTGGATGCGAGATGCAACCTTTGATAAAGCATTATAGTTCATGCAATCTAAAGAAAAAGATAGTTTTGTTGGCTGTGCCGCTCTTGTGCGGCGGGAGAACGCCGGACAAGAGGTTGGCCACCGTCCAAGCTCTTGTATTCACGGGTTGCTGTCCTGATACGATCGCACAGTTGGAACGCAGAAGATGAATGACGACGGCCACCTGAAGTTCGAAAGCATATTTAGTAAGAACCATGATGATCGAGATGTACTAGAATTCTCGATAGAATTGCGCAGGTATATACCATCTGCAGGAGAATCTATTTCAACGGTAGCGGCCCTAAAGGGATTCCTTGTTCAAGCCGGTTATCTGCCCGAGATGGACGACGAGTGGTATTTTGAAATATTCGACATGCGGTCTGCACATGCAATGGAAGCTTTTGGTATCCTAACAACCGCCCAGCAGATGTTGAGAAGAGCACTAAAAGCGAGGATGCCGTTAGATGAATGCGAAGCCATAGCTCATCTCGAACGCGTTTGGGTCGACCCGTCACATAGAGGGAAAGGTATAGCACTTCGCTTAATGCGCGAGGCTCAGCACGTGCTGGGACGCGCTGGTCTGCTGGTCATTATGAAGGGGCATCCCGACGGGGGTGAAGTTTCCGATTCTGATTGTCTCAAGCTGTCAAAATACTATCAATCGGACAAGCGGCTGGGATTTGTTTCCGTGTCGAAACGGAAATATCCTGGCTGGCTAGTCGCGGTTTGGGAGGAACCGATTGCATACGATGGCGATGATGTTCTGTTCCTGGAGCAGGCTTGATCCGTTCATGACGCTCCGTGAGCTTTCGATGCCAGCTCTGCCCGGCAGCTATATGGGCGCGGCATAAATTCTCGCCGACTGTGTGGAGTTCCTCGGGTAGTTTCGGTGGCTTCCATTGTTGAGCTGTTATTGATTTTCACGCAGAATGATATTTGGTATCGTTTTTCACGGTAGAGAATCGAATTTCATGCTCATAGGTCGGCAGAAGCTGTTTTCAGGCCCTGTGACGGTTTTTCATGACCGCCGGTTGCCGGAGGCCGCGATTCCCGTAGGCTATACGGCCTTGATCGATGCCTACGATCTCGCCGTCCCCGCGCCCTTCATCCTGTCGGCGATCGGACCGCGCCACAAGATCTACGAGGCGGACGGTTGGCGCGTCTACACGCCCCGCTACCGACCCGACGAGACGCTTGGCGGCCATCTGACCTTTGCGTTGCGTTATGAAGGCCTCGATCTCGGCGTCCTCAAGGCGTTGTTCCGGGCGACCGGGCCGGAACCGATGGCCGAGATCATCCGTGCCGCGCCCACCGGAGCCTATGCCCGCCGTCTCTGGTTCCTTTACGAGTGGCTGTTGCAGGCGCGGCTCGATCTTCCCGACGCGACGCAGGGTGCCTATGCCCCCGTCGTCGATCCCGAGCGGCAATGGGCGATTTCCGGCACGACATCCACGCGTCACCGCGTGAAGAACAACCTTCCCGGCACGCCGGCCTTCTGTCCGATGGTCTTCCGGACCCCGGCCCTGAACGAGTTCGTCGCACGCGACCTGGCCGCGGCGGCGCGGCGCGTCGTCGCCGACGTGCCCGCCGACCTTCTGGCCAGAACTGCCGCTTTCCTGCTCCTCAAGGACTCGCGCTCGAGCTTTCAGATCGAGGGTGAGGATCCGCCGCAGGACCGCATTCAGCGCTGGGGCCAGGTGATCGGCGAAGCCGGCCGGCGGCCGATCGATCTCGAGGAGTTGCTGCGCCTGCAGCGCATCGTCATCGGCGATGCCCGCTTCGTGCATTTGGGCTTGCGACAGGAAGGCGGCTTCGTCGGCGAGCACGATCGCATCACCGGCATGCCGATTCCCGATCACATCAGCGCCCGCCATCAGGATTTGCTGGATCTGATGGGCGGGGTGATCGCCTTCGGCCGAGAGGTGGCCTCAGAGCTCGATCCCGTCCTCGCAGCGACCATGCTGGCCTTCGGCTTCGTCTACATCCACCCGTTCGAGGACGGCAACGGCCGACTGCATCGCTACCTGATCCACCATGTCCTAGCCCATGGCGGCTTCAATCCGTCGGGGGTGGTGTTTCCTGTCTCCGCCGTCATCCTCGATCGCATCGACGACTACCGGCGCACGCTCGAAAGCCATTCGAAACGTGTCCTGCCGCTCGTCCGCTGGCAGCCGACCGATCGCGGCAACGTCGAGGTTCTGAACAAGACCTCGGATTTCTACCGCTTCTTCGACGCAACGCCGCATGCCGAATTCCTATTCTCCTGCGTGACGCGAACCATCGACGTCGACCTTCCGGCGGAGACGGCCTTCCTCAGGGGATATGATGCCTTCAAGCGGCAGGTGTCGGCGCTGGTCGACATGCCGGACAGACTGATGGACCTGTTGTTCCGCTTCCTGCACCAGAACGATGGCCAACTGTCGAAGCGCGCGCGGGAGCGGGAATTCGAGGAAATGACCGACGCCGAGGTGGCGGAGGTCGAGACGATCTATGCCGGGGTCCGCCAGGAACTCACGAACCCCTGACAGGGGACGTTCGACTCAGAGATGGCGAGGGGGGCGGTCGTGGGCGGAAGGATCGCCAACCGACGCCATCGCATCCAACGACAGTTTTGAATCGATGGGGTCGCGTCGATTCTAGGCGTGATGGATCGTGAATTCCGTCAAGCGGTGCTCGACCAGGGGGCGTGAAGGCTATTCGGTCGGGCTCACTGTCCTTCCTTCTCGAACCTGTTCTCTCTTACACAAGCCCGCATGTCATCGCGTCGGAACCAGATGGCACGGCCGCACCGAAGCGGCGGATTGCCGGCAGTGAAGACAATCTGTTCATCAGCTCTCATCCGTAGGACTTCGTGCGGCTGGATCAGTGGACGGGAGCCGAGCAGTTTCGACCTCGTGCGGGAGGAACCGGAGCTTTGCGAAGAGCGACTGACCTGCTCGATTTCGACGGTCGTGGTGCCACAGCGTCGCGAGATATAGTCGGCGGTCTCGGGATCGTTGACGGCGGCGAACGAGATCCAGCTGGCGCTCTCGAACCATTTGCTGGCGGCGTCGTGCCCGCCATAGGTCTCGCGCATTTGGCCGATGGACTGGAAGAGCAGGGTGAGCGTGACGCCATATTTGCGACCGGCGTCGCGGGCGGTCTCCAGGATGCGCATGAACCCGAGACGCGCCACCTCGTCGAGCAGGAACAGCGCTCGCCCCTCGATGGCGCCGTTGCGATTGTAAATCGCATTCATGAAGGCGCCGATGATGACCCGGGCCAGCCCCGCATGGGTCTCCAGCGTCTTGAGGTCGAGGTTGATGAAGACGTCGGTGTGTCCGTCGGCGAGATCGTCCGTGCGAAAACTCGTGCCGGACACCAACGCGGCATAGTTGGGGTAGGACAGCCAATGGGTTTCCTTGACAGCGTTGGCATAGACGCCGGAAAACGTCTCAGGCGTCATGTTGACGAAGGCGGCGACGTTCTCCTTGACGAAGGTGGAGCCGGAGAGGTCGTAAATCCTCTGGAGCCGCTCGCGAAGTTTGGGCTCGGGCTCGGAGAGATTGGCCCGCACCTGGCGCAGGGTCTGGTGCGCCGGTTCGGTGTGGCCGGACAGGCAGACGTCGGCGATGAGGGCCGTGAGCAACTGCAATGCCGAGGAGCGGAAGAAGTCATCGCGAATGCCGGTCTGCCGTCCGCTGTCGCTCATGATCCAGGAGGCGACGGCGGCAATGTCCTCCTCGCGCGAACCGCCGAACTGGCCGATCCAATCGAGCACGTTGAAGCCGGTATCCGGCGATTTCGGATCGAGGATATGGACGGCTCTTCCCGCCTTGCGTCGATGGTCGGCTACCATGGGCGCGACTTCGTTGGAGGGATCGAGCACGACGAGCGTGCCGCCCCATGTGAGCGCGGTCGGGATTGTCATCGAGGTCGTCTTGAAGCCTCCGGACCCGGCAAACGCAATGCCATGCGACGAGCCGAAGGAGGCATCAAAGCACAGGAGTGGCATGCGTCCGCCGGTTCCCCAGCTGGCGCGGTCCTTCGAGCGAAAGGGCAGGGCGGCAACGCTGTCCTTGTCGACACGGCAGCGCTCGCCGATGACGATGCCGCCTGTTTGGGGAAAGAGGCAGGCGGCGTCGGAGAGCGTCATCCAGTCGGCGTCGCCGTGCAGTGCCCGCCGCCCGCGAATGCGCTTTGGCGCAGTCGAGGCGAAGGCGGCATTGCCTTTCACAGTGACCCGAATGGAATAGATCAGTGCGATGGCCAGGAGCGAGACGCTGACTGCGATTGCAGGATCGACGCGGGATAGCAGTGCGCGCGTGTCGGGCGGGAGTGTCGTCTGGAGCCGCAGCGCTTCGCGTACGACGACCCATCCCAAGCCCATCAGATTGCCGATGGAAACGCTCAGAGCCACCGTTCTGATGTTCACCGATCCCGCGGCTGCGAAGAGGGAGATGACGCCGATGGCGGCGACGATCGCGTAGGGAAACCCTTCCCCGATCCGGGCAAGGAGCAACTGTTGCGCCGCCGTCTTGCCGAGGGAGCTAAGCGTCTGGCCCATCTCCTGACTGAGATTCGTCAACCCGACGAGCGTGCCGATCATCACACCAAGCGGCAGGAGGAACAGCACAAGTCGCCGGGCGAAGGTATCAGGTGTCACGGCCGAAGGCCTCCGTCCCGATTCCCGTCAGCCGCGCGCGCTCGACCTCGTTGCCGTTGAGGCGGCTCCTTCCGTCAATCAGAAGACCGAGGAGAAGGGCGCGGCTTTCATAGCGCAGGCCAGCTTTGACGATGAGGCCACCCAGCGCGATCTTCTCGCGCGTATCTTTTTTGCGGTCCTCGGAAGTTTGTGCCTCAGCCATGCGATTCAACCTCGCCAGCTGCTGGTTGATCCGCTTGAGGCGCGAGTGCCGGGGACGAAGGGCTCTCCGACGAGTGTGCGTGTGCGGTCCTCTTCTTCCCGGTTGAGCCTTCATTGCTTCCGCGCCGAAACTTCCCCGCCACATCGGTGAGGGCAGCGAGCAGTGCCTCCTCGTCGATCTCGATGTCGCCGAGACCGGCCTTGAGGGCGATGCGGCCGATGCGCTCCGCCTCGCGTGTCTCCGCCGCCTTCAACTGCTCTTGCAGCCGGGCGATTTCCTCACGGATTCTCGATGAGGGCTTTTTCATTCCAGATGCTCCGCTTGTCGCCAGCTTGTCTGGCTGAAGCGGAGCATCCGGAGAATGGCCGCTTGCGGCCACTCATAAAAAAGCTAGTCGGCAGCGCCGACGCTTTGGACAATCATCCCGGCCGTTCCGAAGGAATGGTCCAAGGGCGCCGACGCTTTGGACAATCATCCCGGCCGTTCCGAAGGAATGGTCCAAGGGCGCAGTAATACGTCGCTGTCACGACGCCCTGCTTTTCCACCTTGGCCAAGGGCTCTCAGCCCGGCGGGGCCGCACCCGCCGCTTTCGAAGAACGTCTTGTGTTCCACAGTCCTCCGGAAGCCGTTGTCGCCTTGGCTATCACCCACTTCACTCCGCAGCTGATCTCACGCAGCCAGGGCCGCAGCGCCGTTCTGTCGGCGGCCTATCGCCATTGTGCCCGCATGGAGCATGAGACGGAGGGGCGGGTGGTCGACTACTCGGCAAAGCGTGGTCTCGCCTATGAGGAATTCCTGCTGCCGTCTGATGCCCCGGAATGGTGCCGCGCGCTGATCTCCGATCGCTCGGTGGCCGGCAGCGCGGAAGCCTTCTGGAACGCGGTCGAGGCTTTCGAGAAGCGCTCCGACGCCCAACTCGCCAAGGAATTCATCATCGCCCTGCCGGTGGAGCTGACGCGGGACCAGAACATCACCCTGATGCGAGAATTCGTCGGGGCCCAGGTGCTAGCACGTGGTCAGGTGGCTGATTGGGTCTATCACGACGAACCGGGCAATCCCCATGTCCACCTGATGACCACGTTGCGGCCCCTGACGGAGAATGGGTTCGGATCGAAGAAAGTTCCTGTTCTCGGCGAGACCGGCGAGCCCCTGCGCAATGAGGTGGGCAAGATCGTCTATCGCCTGTGGTCGGGCGAAAAGGTGGAGTTCCTTGAACAGCGCGAGAGTTGGCTCGCTCTCCAGAACAAGCATTTAGCCCTTGCCGGTCTCGACATCCGCGTCGATGGCCGGCCCTATGCCGAGCGCGGTATCGACCTCGTGCCGACCGCCCATATTGGTGTCAGTGCCAAGGCGATCGACCGGAAAGAAAAGGCGGTCGGCTGGTCGCCCAAGCTCGAACGCGTTGCACTTCATGCAGAGCGTCGCGCCGATAATATGGCCCGCATCCTGCGCCGCCCAGAGATCGTGCTGGATCTCGTCTCCCGCGAGATGAGCGTCTTTACGGTTCGCGATGTGGCCAAGGTGTTGCATCGCTATGTGGACGATGCCGGCACGTTCCAACAGTTGATGGCACGCATCCTCCAGAGCCCGGATGTCGTCAAGCTCGAGGACGAGCGGATCGGGCTCGGTTCCGGCCAACGCGAGCCCGCCAGGTATTCGACGCGTGAGCTGATCCGGATTGAGGCCGGGATGGTGAGCCGCGCCCAATGGCTATCCGGTCGTTCGTCACACGGCGTTCCGGACAAGATGCTCCGCTCCATCTTCGATCGCCACGACCGTCTGTCGGACGAGCAGCGTTCGGCGATCGCCCATGTCGCGGCTGAAGGGCGGCTTGCCGCCGTGGTCGGCCGAGCCGGCGCCGGCAAGACCACCATGATGAAAGCTGCCCGGGAGGCCTGGGAAGCGGCGGGCTATCGCGTGGTCGGTGCCGCCTTAGCCGGCAAGGCCGCCGAAGGTTTGGAGAAAGAGGCAGGCATTGCCTCACGCACTCTCGCCTCATGGGAGCTGGCCTGGGGTAAGGGCCGCGACAGACTCGACGACAGGACGATCTTCGTGCTCGACGAAGCGGGCATGGTGTCATCGCGCCAGATGGCGCTCATCGTGGAAAGCGTCGTCACATCAGGTGCCAAGCTCGTGCTGGTCGGCGATCCCGATCAGCTCCAGCCGATCGAGGCGGGGGCGGCCTTTCGGGCCATCGCCGAGCGCACCGGCTATGCCGAGCTTCAAACCATCTATCGCCAGCGCGAGCCGTGGATGCGGGAGGCCTCGTTCGATCTTGCAAGAGGGCGGATGGCCGAGGCGCTGACGGCCTATGAAACAAACGGCAAGCTTTGCCCGAGCCGGTTCAAGGCCGAGGCTGTCGCCGCGCTGATCAACGACTGGAATCGTGACTATGATCCCACGAAGTCCACGCTGATCCTGGCACATCTGCGCCGTGATGTCCGCGCGCTCAACGACATGGCGCGCAGCAGGCTGATCGAACGTGGATTGGTGGCAGAAGGCCATGCCTTCCAGACCGAAGACGGCGTCCGCAAGTTCGCCGCCGGCGACCAGATAGTCTTCCTGAGGAACGAGGGTTCGCTCGGCGTGAAGAACGGCATGATCGGCCACGTAGTCGAAGCCCGTCCCGGCTGGTTTGCTGCCACGGTGGGGGAGGGCGAGCACCGCCGCCGTGTCGAGGTTGACCAGCGTTTCTACGCCAACGTCGACCATGGCTATGCGACGACGATCCACAAGTCCCAAGGCGCGACCGTTGACCGGGTCAAGGTGCTGGCCACGCTCTCGCTGGATCGGCATCTGACCTATGTGGCGCTGACCCGCCATCGCGAGGATGTCGGCCTCTACTATGGTGCGCTCTCCTTCCGGAAGGCCGGCGGGCTGACGAAGATCCTGTCGCAAGCGCGATCGAAGGAAACGACCCTCGAGTACGCGGGCTCGCGGTTCTATCGCGCGAGCCTCCGCTTTGCCGAGGTGCGCGGCCTCGACCTTCTTCGCGTCGCCCGCACGCTAGTTGCCGAGAAGCTCCGCTGGACCGTCCGGCAAACGGATCGGCTCGTCGATCTCGGCGCCCGGCTCGTCGTTGCGGGCCAGCGCCTCGGTCTTGTCGCCCCGCAAAAGCAAACCCCAACGGAGCCGCTCAAGGAGGCAAGGCCCATGGTCGCCGGTACTTCCGCACATCGAAGTTCCATCGCCGAGGCGGTCGAGGACCGGCTCGTCGCCGACCCTGTCCTCTCGCGGCAATGGGAGCAGGTCTCTTCCCGCTTCCACTTCGTCTTCGCCGATCCGGAAAGTGCCTTCGCCAAGGTTGATGTCGACGCCATGATGGCGAACCGCGAGACGGCAGCGACCACCCTGGCAAAGCTCAAGGACCAGCCACAGAGCTTCGGGGTTTTGAAGGGCGGGACGGGGCTGTTTTCCGGACGGTCAGAGCGGGAGGCACGCGAGCACGCCGCGCTCAACGTCCCGGCGCTCACCCGTGACCTCGAGACCTGGTTGCGGCTCCGGGCCGAGGCGGAACGGCGCTACGAGGCCGAAGAGCGCGGCATCAGGCTGAAGGCCGCCGTCGATATCCCGGCACTCTCGGAGGGAGCGCGCCAGACGCTCGAGCGCATTCGCGATGCCATCGACCGCAACGACCTTCCCGCCGCGCTCGGGTTCGCCCTTGAGGACAGAATGATTGCGGCCGAACTGGAGGGATTTGCCAAGACTGTTGCCGAACGCTTCGGAGAACGGACCTTCTTGCCGCTCACAGCAAGAGACAGCGATGGCGAGACGGCCAGGGAACTGTCGAACGGTCTGAGCCAGGATCAACGGCAAGACCTCAAAGGCGCTTGGCCTGACCTCAGAACCATTCAACAGCTTGCCGGCGCGCAGCGGACAAAGGAGGCCGAGGGCCTCCGCGAAGCCCAGCGTCAGACCCTTTCGCAATCAAGAGGGATGAGACTGCAATGACGGCCTTTCCAGGAAGCGGGGTAGCGGGAATCTCCGACGACATGCCGGTGCAGCCATCCTGTCCGGCCGCCAAGCAACGCGGTGAAGCGGAGAGGCCGAGCGGAGAGAAGCGTTGGCAGCAAACCCGGCGGCGCGTCCTCACCATCTCTGGCGTTGGCCTGGCGCTGATAGTCGCGTTTGTCAGCGTGGGGATTTTGACCCGTCTGCGTATCAATCTGACCCCGAGCGAGCCGCTTGGTCTCTGGCAGGTTGTCACGCCTAATCGGCCTGTCGCCGTTGGCGATCTGGTCTTCATATGTCCGCCTTCGGGCGCGTTGTCGGATTTCGGGCTGGCGCGGGGATATTTTCTACGGGGGGCCTGTCCCGGCGGCGCGGCCCCGCTCATCAAGACGATCGTGGCAATTGCCGGAGCGAATATCGTCGTTGTTGCCGAGGTACGGATCGACGGTGTCTCGCTCCCGCACTCGCGGCTCAGCTCAAGGGACGGCCAAGGTCGGGCTCTTGCCCCTTGGACCGGTGGCGTCGTCCCGCCAGGCCAGTTCTTTCTGCACTCGCGGTTCAGAGGCTCCTATGACTCCCGCTATTTCGGGCCGGTACCCGACACCGGTTTCCTCGGTCTTGCGCGGCCGCTCCTCACCTTTACCTCCGCCGGCGCTCTCTGATCTGAAGCCCTCCCGACGATCGATTCACATCCGGTCGGCCGTTCTGGTGTCTGCCGCTTGCCTTGCCGGTGGAACAGCCTGGAGTGGCCAGCTGCTGGCATTGCCCGTCGCCATGCTGTTTCCGGCGCTCTGGGCGTCGGCGCCAAGCCGGATGGTCGCCGCGGCCGTTTCGGCTGGATATTTCCTGGCGGCGTCGCGAGGGCTTCCGCAGGGTACGGCGGCGTTCCTCGGCTCATCGGTCTCGGTCGGCTTCCTGTTCTGGATCGTGGGCTCGGTCCCCTTTGTCATCATTCATGCGTTGGCTTGGACGGCGCGCAAAGGCTGGAGAAGGGCGGGGCGCTATGGGGTCGCCATGGTGTTGACGGCCGTTCCGCCATTCGGCATCACCGGTTGGGCTCATCCGATCACAGCCGCCGGCGTGCTACTTCCCGGCTGGGGATGGTGGGGGCTGATGGTAATGGCGCTTGGCCTTTGCCTGATGACCACGCGATTGGCCCCCGCGATTGCCCTGTCGGCCGGAGTTCTTACCGGCATAGCTGCCGTATCAGGAAACGGCTCTCCAGCGTCAGGAGAGTGGCGGGGTATCGATACCGCAGCCGGAGCGGCCTTTGGGCGGGCCGACACACTCCACCAGCAGCAATCGTTGATCGCCCAAGTCCGGAAAGAAGCCGAGGGCGGCTCGCAGGTCATCGTTTTCCCGGAAAGTGCCTTTGGCATCCTGACGCCAACCGTGGAGCATCTGTGGGGCGAGGCTCTGGCCAATCTCGACATCACGGTGATTGCCGGAGCCGCCGTCATCGACACTCAAGGCTACGATACCGTGATGGTCGCGCTCGGCCGAGCGGGTGCAAAGGTTCTCTACCGTCAGCGGATGCCGGTGCCGGTCGCCATGTGGCAGCCATGGCGATCGTGGCTCGGTCTCACAGGCGGTGCGAGGGGAACGCTATTCGGCGATCCCGTCGTGGCAGCTGCCGGTCAGCGGATCGCGCCGCTCATCTGCTACGAGCAGCTTCTCGTCTGGCCGGTTCTGCAATCGGCGTTCCAACGTCCCGACCGGATCGTTGCCATCGCCAATGGCTGGTGGGCGAAAGACACTTCCATTCCCGCGATCCAGCGGGCGAGTGTCGAGGCCTGGGCGCGGCTCTTCGATCTGCCACTTGTCACCGCTTTCAACCGTTGAGGCTGAAGAGGAGTTCCTACCATGCCCATTGATGTCGATCTCATCCACCGCTGCGCGGACCCTTCCCTGAAACCCGCCATTGTCGAGACCTTCCTCAAGACAGTTGGATCGACCGATCCACTCAGCGTTGCGGTCAGGAGTGGAAACCGCATCGTCCTGGTGCCCGTAGCGAAAACGCCGGATGAGGCACTGGCGACCATCCGGGCTCATGTCGGACATGCTGTTGTCCGGGTTGGTATCACGCAGTACCCGGTCGGGATCGGTATCAAGGATCCGTCGGGAATTTCCCCTGACTTGCTCGATGCGTGTTCCAACCTGCGTCAGGGAACGTCCCTCTTCGGCAAGGTCTGGCGGATCGTGCTCAATTGGTATGGCAATCCGACCGATGATAGCGTTCTGCCTCAGATGCTGGAAGATGCCATCGAGGCTTGGAAGACTGGCACTTTCGAAGGAAGCTCTGTGTTCATCGCACCCGATCCGAGTCCATCAAAGTTGAGCAGGGTGGAAGTCGAGAATGGTGAGGCGCCGCCGACTGCTGGCGAACCTTTAAGGACACCATCCGAGACGTCGACTACGCCGCCATGTGAAGCTGGAATTCGGGTGGATCTGTCAGGAATCGGTGGGAGAACACCTTAATCGTCGGGATGAATCGATCTCTTGAGGTGTGAAACTTCGATAACAGGCAATCCCGCAGTAATCTGATAAATCAAATCGATCAGTTCACCGCTGGTAGTCGAGGACAAAAGCGCGTCAATTATACTGAATGTGCTTGTTGAGCACGTCGAGGTACCTTCGATAGGTCGAAGATTTGCCCACGATTCTCCCCTTGGGAGCCACGGTCACCCCAGTGCAGATAAGCTCGTAGCCCCATTCGGATATTATCATCTGGCCCTCATCCTCAACCAGCAGAATACCTGTATCGAGAAGCCCTTGTTCTAGCTTGCCGAGTAAGGGCATGATTGCACTTACGAGAGGTCAAAGGTGGCGCTTGAGGCGCAGTTGGCGACCATCGCACTGTACGGCATCAACGGCAGGCTGGCATTTTATGATCGGCACGGTGCGGCACTTCTGTGGGTGACGCGAAACTTTGACCCCGTTGGGCCGCTCCGTGCATCGATGCGCGATATTCTTGCCGGTCAGCAGGGGGGCCTTTTTCGGTCGATCAGGACGCCCTGGACCTAAGAGCCCGCCCGAAAAGAAGTTGAGCGATATCAGGAGGTTGTGATTCTCGTTTGTTGTCGAGACAAATGGAGGATCAAATGGCCTGGACCGATATCGCTCGCCATGAGCATAGCCCGAGCCGGAGGACGGTATCCAAGCGATTTGACGGATGGCGAACGGGCGCTGATCTGGCCGTTGCTTCCGTCCGCCAAGCCGGGCGGTCGGCCGCGCACCACCGATCTGCGGGAGGTGATGAACGCGGTGCTCTATCTGGCAACGGGCGGCGGCCAATGGCGAATGTTGCCGAAGGACTTCCCGCCGGTGTCGACGGTTCAGGGCTATTTCTACGACTGGCGCAATATGGGGCTGTTTGAGACGATCAATCATCTGCTGGTCATGAGCGCCCGCGACCTGGAGGGACGGGAAGCCAGCCCGACAGCGGGCGTGATCGACAGCCAAAGCGTGAAAACCACGGAAAGCGGTGGAATCTCCGGCTATGACGCGGGCAAGAAGATCAAGGGTCGCAAGCGCCACATCGTCACCGATACGCTGGGACTGCTGCTTTTTGTGAGTGAACCTATGATCTGAAAGGTGGCGAAGTCGTCTGGACCAGCGAGATCCGCCCTCTTGCGGAGATTATCGAGACGGTCAGGCCGCGTCCGTGGTCGGAGAAGTTCAAGGACGAGTTCATCGAGGCATACGACGGGAAAGCCTGCACGCGGAAGGCGCACCCAATCCGGAAGCGTTCCTGGAACGCGCCATTTTCCAAATCGGGGCTCTGAATGTTTTTACCGAGCATGAGAAGGAGAACATGCTCGTTATCCTAAGCTTGCTGATTTCGCTGGAAGCCGATCGCGTCGTCGGCTCGGGGCAGGAGAAGCTCATATCGGTCGCAAACCACTTCGACTACAGCGGCCGGCACGGATACCGAAACCTCGTCGTCCGGGCTCTCCTGCATTGGCACCCGGACTTGCTGAAGCAGCCGTCGATGCAAGCCTCCTTAGCGAGAGCGGAACGCAAACTTCAGGAGACCGGAGATAGTCCATTTCTTAGGGACAGCATCATCAGTCTGCTGCGGACAGCTTTGTTTCTCGAATGGAATCTGGATGAAATAGAGAATGAACGACATCCAGCCCAATTGGATGCCGCTCTACCGTCATGCTGATTGGCATGAGTTTGACATGGCGGAACGCAGTAGTCTCGATGCGCCATTCTGACCGGTCCGCAGCCGCCCCACTTTGGTCGGCCGCGGAAATTGCCTTCGCGCTAATCGTCAGTTCATAACGCTACATAGTCTCGGTCCTAAGTCTCAGCGCGTTGGCGATCACGCTGACGGACGACAGCGCCATGGCTGCCGCAGCTATGACTGGCGATAACGTCAGACCGAACGCCGGATAAAGCGCGCCTGCGGCGATGGGAATGCCCGCGACGTTGTAGACGAAGGCCAGCACGAGATTCTGGCGGATGTTGCGCATGGTGGCGCGGCTGAGCTTCATTGCCGACACGATGCCGTTGAGATCGCCGCGCAGAAGCGTCACACCGGCGCTCTCAATGGCAACGTCGGTCCCGCTTCCCATCGCAATGCCGACATCGGCGGCGGCGAGCGCAGGCGCGTCGTTGACGCCATCGCCGGCCATCGCAACCACGCGCCCTTCGACGCGGAAGGCGGCCACAACGGTCCCTTTGTCCTCCGGAAGCACCTCTGCTTTCACTTCATCGATGCCAAGACGGCGAGCGACTGCCTCGGCTGTCGCGCGGTTATCGCCCGTCAGCATGACGATCCTGATTCCGGCATCATGCAAAGCCTTGATGGCTTCAGGCGCCGAGGTCTTAACCGGATCTGCGATGGCGACAACGCCGGCCGCGCTGCCGTCGACGGCTACCAAAATGGCCGTGGCGCCATCGTTCCGCAGCGGTTCAGCCAAGGCTTCGGCGGCGGCAATATCGATCCCCCGCTCCTTGAGGAATCGGGCGCTTCCGATCAGGACCACTCTACCACCCACGCGTCCCTCGACGCCCTTGCCGGTCGGTGCATCGAAATGCTCGACCGGTTCGAGGCTCAATTTGCGCTCTTCCGCCGCAGCGACCACGGCCGCCGCCAGTGGATGCTCGCTCGCCCGTTCCAGGCTTGCCGCCAGCGTGAGAAGCTCGGTTTCGTCAAAGCCCCCAAGCGGGCGGACGGCCGTTACGGCAGGCTTCCCCTCGGTAAGGGTTCCCGTCTTGTCGACCACCAGGAGATCGATCTTCTCCATCCGCTCCAGCGCTTCGGCGTTCCTTATCAAAACGCCTGCCGCGGCACCGCGGCCGACGCCGACCATGATCGACATCGGCGTGGCAAGGCCGAGCGCGCAGGGGCAGGCTATGATCAACACGCTGACGGCGGCTATGGTGCCGAAGGCCATCGCGGGCTCCGGTCCCCAGAGAGCCCAAGCCACGAATGCCAGTACGGCAACGCCCAGAACCGCCGGGACGAACCAACCGGACACCTGGTCCGCCAGACGCTGAATCGGGGCCCTAGACCGCTGAGCCTTGGCCACCAGCTGGACGATCTGCGCCAGCATCGTATCGGCGCCGACCTTGTCGGCCCGCATGATGAAGCTTCCCTGGCCGTTGAGCGTTCCGCCGATAACCTGGGCGCCCGCCGCCTTCACGACGGGCAGGGGCTCGCCCGTAACCATCGACTCGTTGACGTTGGAACGGCCTTCCAGCACCTCGCCATCGAGAGGCACCTTGTCGCCGGGGCGGACGCGTAGGCGATCGCCGACGACTACACGTGACAGCTCTACCTCCTCCTCGTGGCCACCCTCCGCAATGCGGCGCGCCGTCGCAGGTGCGAGGCCGAGCAAGGCCTTGATAGCTCCGGAAGTTTGCTCGCGTGCCTTAAGCTCAAGAACCTGACCGAGGAGCACCAGGACGGTGATCACCGCCGCCGCCTCGAAATAAACCGCAACCGACCCATCGTGATTGCGGAAAGCCTCCGGGAACAGGGCTGGGGCGAAGGTGGCGACAACGCTGTAAAGCCACGCGATGCCCGTGCCCATGGCAATCAGCGTGAACATATTCAGCGAGCCCGACATCACCGATCGCCAGCCGCGCTCGAAGAATGGCCATCCCGCCCAGAGAACGACGGGGGTTGCCAGCAGAAACTGCAGGATATTGGAAACGCCCGGCTCGATAACACGATCAAGTCCCAGAAAGTGACCGCCCATTTCAAGAGCGACCACCGGGACGGCGATCGCCAAACCGATTCTGAAACGGCGGTTCATGTCGCGGAGTTCCGCGCTGGGGCCGTCATCCGCCGTGACGATCTCAGGTTCGAGCGCCATGCCGCAAATGGGGCAACTGCCGGGGCCGACCTGCCGCACCTCCGGATGCATCGGGCACGTGTAGATCGTCCCCTCGGAAACGGCTGGAGCCGGCGCGGAGGGTTTCGTCCCATGAACATAATCGTGCGGATTGGCCGTGAACTTTCGCAAGCAGCTCTCCGAGCAGAAATAATAGGTTTCCTGCTCGAAGGTCGCCCGGTACTTCGTGGTATCCGGGTCGACCGTCATGCCGCACACCGGATCCTTGGCGGTACTGGTTGCAACGCCGCCACGATGGTGCGCATGCGCGTCGGAAGCAGCGTGATGGTCGTGATCTTGGCAACAGTCGTGTGACTTTCCCGAGCCTTCCGGCGCGGAGGGTTTCGCCC
>JAUVXG010000198.1 GCA_030603685.1 Pleomorphomonas sp. | reverse complement strand
GATGGCCGGGATCAGGATGAAGACGCCGACGAGGATGAGCGCCGGGGCCATCATGGCCGTGGCGGAGACGGCGCCGGCCTTCATCGCCGGCCGCCGGCCGGCTGGCTTGGATGTCGGTGGAAAGGGCATGCTGCTACCTGGCGACCGTCGCCGCCGGAGGCGGCGGGAGGAGGGCAAGGGGGGAGAAGGACCGGGGGACGCCTCGCGTCGCCCCGGTCGAGTGGCGCCGGTCCCGGGGGGAGGGACAGGCGCCGGAACGGCCTTGGCCGCTTACTTCTTGGCCTGCGCGGCGAGAGCCGCCTCGCGCACCTTGCCGACAGCCGCGTCCGGCGTCAGCGTGCGGTTCAGCACCTCGACGGTGGCGTTCATGTAGGCGTCGGCCACGGTGGCCTCGAGCAGCGCGTCGAGCACGTTGACGCCCTGCTTGACGGTGGCGACTTCGCTGGCGATGTCCTTGAAGCTCTGCGGCACGCCCTCGGCCTTGTCGATGAGCCTGGTGTTGGAGGGCAGGAACTGCACCTTCTCGGCGAACTTCAGGGCCTGCTCGTCGGAGACCAGGAAGCTCAGCCACTCGACCGCTTCCTGGGGATGGGCGGTCTTGGCGGAGACCTGATAGCCCTCGGGCACCAGGAAGTTGGCATCGGGGTTGCCCTTGCCGCCTTCCATCACCGGCAGGCGGAAGAAGCCGTAGTCGGTGAAGCCGGCCTGATCGAGCGCCGAGGTGCACCAGCTGCCGCAATACTCCATCGGCGAGGCGCGGGTGATGAACATGGAATCGGCGATGGCGTATTCGGTGGCGTTCGGCGCGTCCTCGAAGCAGCCGGCGTCCTGCAGGTCGATCAGGGCCTGGAAGGCTTTGGCATAGCCGGGGTCGGTGTAGAGCTGGTCGGCCGGCCGCGACAGGTCGTAGTCGGCGGCGGTGGCCTCGACGCCCATGGCGCGCTCGTTGAGCATGGTCATCCAGTGGATGGCCTTCCAGCGCGTCTTGTTGCCGAGCGGCATCGGAATGGTGTCGGGGTCGATCTGGCGGATGGCCTTGCAGAGGCCGCCGAGTTCGCCCAGCGTCTTGGGCAGCTCCAGCTTGTGCTCGGCGAAATAGGCCTTGTCGTAGAAGACGTATTTGGTGACCGCGTCGGTGGCGACGCCGTAGAGGCGGCCGTCGTAGCGGAAGGAATCCAGGAGGCCCTGCGGCAGCACCTTGGCAAAGCCGCCGGGCACGTCGCCGTAATCGGTGATGTCGAGCGCCAGCTTGTCCTTGACGAGCTGGGTGGCGCGATCGCCGGCCCAGTTGAAGAACACGTCCGGCCCGTCGGAACCGACGAGCGCCACCTTCAGCGCCGTCTTGTATGGGTCGCCCGGAAATATCTGGTGCTCGATGCTGACGTTCGGATGGGTCGCCTTGAAGCTCTCGGCGGCCTCGGCGATGAATTCCTCGTAGCCGTTGTTGTCGAGCGTCCACATCTTGATGACGATGTCTTCGGCGCGCGCCGGAGCGGCAAGAATTGCGGCGCCCAGAACCGCGCTGGCGAAAAGGCACACGTCTCCATTAAACCGGAATCGCATGGTAATCTCCCTGACCCTCTAGGATGAAACGGCGAACGAATTCCGTCTTGTCGCGGATGCTCATGTGGGCATTGATATCGAACCGTTTCGATAGGATCGTATAGCCGGGTTTTTGGCTTGACAAGTATCGAACTATCATCGAACAGCGATATGTGGACGAGTTGAACCTGTCTCCCGGCGATGCGGGCGTGGTCTCCCGCCCGATCCGGTGCTGGAGCACGCAAGCTGGCGGGATGATCATGAAAACGGTTCGATAGGCCGGAACAGGCGGAAAAGGGCAAGGCGATGGCGACGATCAGGGACGTGGCCCGTCATGCGGGCGTCTCCATTTCCACTGTTTCCCTGGCCCTCAACGGCACGGGGCCGGTGAGCGATGAGACGCGGGCGCGCATCGACGCGGCGGTGGCCGCCGTACGCTACACGCCGAACCTGATGGCGCAAAACCTCAAGCGCGGCCAGTCCAAGCTGATCGGCATGGTGCTGGGCGACGCCGCCAACCCGTTCTTCGGCCGGCTGTTCGGCACCATCGACAAGCATATCTCCGGCCACGAGCACATGCTGATCGTCGCCAACCTCGCCTCCGATCCGGATCGCGAGCTGCGGACGCTGACGCTTCTCAAGCGGCACCGGGTGGCGGGCATCATCATGACGCCGCTCCGGAACGATCCCGAGTTCGCCGCCCATCTCAACGAGCTGGACGTTCCCGTGGTGCTGGTCGACCAGGACGTCGACGGCACCGCGCTCGATTTCGTCACCTCCGATCACCGGCGCGGCGCCGAGATGCTGACCGCGTACCTCGCGCGGCTCGGCCATCGCCGCATCGCCTACATCGGCGGCCAGCGGAACATGTGGGCGGCCGAGCGCCGTCTGGAGGGGTTTCGCTCGGCGATGGCCGAGGCAGGGCTGGAGGTGGATCCGGAACTTGAGATCGTGGCCGATTACAGCGCTGACCTCGCCTACGACAACGTCATGCGCCTGATGTCGTCGCCGGCGCGGCCGACCGCCATCCTCGCGGCCAACAACTACATGGCCGTCGGCGCGCTTCAGGCCGTCACCGACCTCGGCTTCCGCTGCCCCGACGACGTGTCGATCGCCGGCATCGACGTGGTGGCGTGGAACAGCATCGTCATGCCCCGCATCACCACGGTGGAGCAGCCGATCGACGAACTGGCCCGCGTCGCCTCGCTGTGGATGATGGAGCACGTGCGCGGCGAGGTCGCGAGGATCGCGGAGCGGCGCTGCCACGTGGCCGAACCCAGGCTGGTGATCGGGCACTCCTGCGCGCCGCCGCCGAAATAGGCGAGGGCCGGGGGCGTTCCCCGGCCGATCGCCGTTGCTCAGAGCGCGAAGCCGCCGTCGATGGTCAGGCTGGCGCCGGTGACGTAGCCGGCTTCGTCGCGGGCGATGTAGGAGACGAGGCCGGCGATTTCCTCCGGCTCGGCCATGCGCTTCAGCGGCACCATGTTCATCACCATGTCCATCCCCTCGTTGCCGAGGGCGCCGATCATGTCGGTGCGGGTCGGGCCGGGCTGGACGTTGTTGATGGTGATGCCGCGCGGCGCCAGATCGAGGGCGAGGCCCTTGACCATGCCGGCCACGGCCGCCTTGGTCGTCTGGTAGACGCTGGCGCCGGGAAAGCCGCTGCGGATGGCGATGTTGCTGCCGATGGTGACGATGCGGCCGCCGTCCTTCATGTGCGGCAGGGCAGCCTGGATGGCGAGGAACACGCCGCGTACGTTGACGTCGAGCTGGAGGTCGAGATCCTCGACCGGCACCGCGTCGACCAACCCCATGCGGGCGACGCCGGCATTGACGACGACGACGTCGAGCCGCCCGAAGCGGTCGATGGTGGCGCCGACGGCGGCGGCGAGGTCGTCCTTCCTGGCGCTGTCGGCCTTGATGGCCAAGGCCTTGCCGCCGGCAGCGGCGACCTTGTCGACGAGATCGTTGGCGGCGTTTTCGCTCGAAACGTAGGTGAAGGGCACGGTGTAGCCGTCGTCCGCCAGTCGGGACACGATGGCGGCGCCGATGCCGCGCGAACCGCCGAAGACCAGGGCCACTTTCCTGTTGTCGTCACTCATCGTCATTCTCCGTTTTTGACTGATCAGTCCATAATTGACCAAATGAAGGGCGCACTCCCGGCGTCTTGTCGTTATCAGGCTCTGAAGCGCTCCACCGCGAAGGCGGCGATGGCGTGAAGTTCCTGGGCTCCGGCGCCGCCTTTGGCGGCGAGCTGGAGGCCGCTCATGGTGATCTCGATGAAGGACGCCGCCTGTTCGATGTCGATCGCCGGATCGATCTCGCCCAGCCTCTGCCCTTCCTTCAGCCGTTCGACCACCTTCGCGCGGAAGCCGGCGATCACCTTCTCCCGCGTTTCCGTGAGTTCGGGATCGGTGACGCCGAACTCACCGACCGAACCGGCGCCGAGGCAGCCCTTGCAGCGCAGCGCGTCGTCGTCGGGAATGAGGCCGACGAGCAGGTCGCGCAGGCCGGCGAGCGGCGAGGCTGGGGCGGTCAGCCGGCCGATGTGGCAACTCGTCGCGTTGCGATAGTAGCTTTCCAGCGCTTCGAGATAGAGCCGGCGCTTGTCGCCGAAGGCATTGTAGAAACTCTGTCGGCCGATACCCATCGCCTGGACCAGGTCCTCCGTCGACGTCGCCGCGAAGCCCTTGGACCAGAACACCTCGGTGGCCGCCTTCAGCGCGGCATCCCTGTCGAACTCCCGTGGTCTTGCCATGGGGGAAGAGGTACCGGTTCTGGACTGATCGGTCAAGAATGGAGCGATCACGTTCGCGTGGGGAATGGACATTGGGAAGATCTGCGAGGGTGATGGGTGTCGAGAACGGTTCGCCGACAGCCGTTGTCCTCATGCGATTGTCTTGGCAAGATGGGCCAAGGCATCATGGCCTGGGATTGTCGCCCGGAGTCGCCCTTGAAAGCCATCGCCACGCCGCACTGGCGCCTGGAGCTGTTGCCCGCCTCGCCCTACTGCGTGCGCTACGTGGTGGCCGAGAACGAGATCGGTTTTGCCTATGATTGCCAGACCGGCGAGCATTCGATCGGCACCGACCGGCGATCGTCCTTCAAGGTGCGCGCCAACAGTCTGGCGGTGCGGGCCAAGGGCTGGGACGTCTATTCCAGCTCCCGCCGGGGCGGCGAGTATCTCCGACTCATCTGCAAGGACTTCGAGGTCCGTCGCGGCTGCCACGACGTCGTGGACGAGACGGCGGCCGGCATTGCCCGTCGGCTCAGAAGCCTGCTCATCACCCAGGCCGACATGCTCGACTGCGAAGCCCAGGTGCTGGCGCTTCGGGACCGCGTCGATGGTCTCCCGGAGACCGGCGCGGAGCCGAGTGAGGACTGGATCACGCCTCGGCGGCTGCGCCTTATCGACGACCTGATCGACGCCAGGCTTTCGGAGACCCTTCTGGTCACCGACCTGTCGGCGGCGCTCGGCTTGTCGACGCGCTATTTTGCCCGCGCCTTTCACAAGGCGACGGGGCGGTCGCCGCGCGAGTACATCATCGAGTGCCGGCTGCGCCGGGCCCGGGCGCTGATCGAGACGACCGACCGTTCGCTGGCGGACATCGCGCTGGAGTGCGGCTTTTCTTCGCATGCGCACATGACCTCGCAATTTGTGAAGAGGGTCGGCGTCGCACCAAGCGCCTTGAGGTCGGCGTAGCAATCGCTCGTCCGTTCATGTTCGCTTTTTGAAAGCCGGTGGCGGTGGCCTTCGCTAGCTTTGCGGCGAAGGAGCCTCACATGCAGTTCACTCACGAAGACATTGAAGACGCGCTGAAGATCGTGCGCCAGGTCGTTCCGCCGACGCCCGCCTATGCCTGGCCGCTCTTGGCCAGGGAGAGCGGGGTCGAGGTGATCGTCAAGCACGAGAACCACACGCCGACCGGCTCGTTCAAGGCGCGCGGCGGGCTGGTGTTCGTCGATGCGCTCAAGCGCGAAGGGTTGCCGAAAGGCATCATCACCGCGACGCGGGGCAACCACGGCCAGTCCATCGCCATCGGCGCCAGACAGGCCGGCATTCCCTCGGTGATCGTGGTGCCCGAGGGAAACTCGCGCGAGAAGAACGCGGCCATGGAAGCGTTCGGGGGCGAGCTGTTGATCGCCGGTCGGGATTTTGACGAGGCGCGACGTGTCGCGGCCAGCGAAGCGATCAAGCGGGAGCTCCTGAGCGTCTCGTCGTTCAGCCGCCACATCGTTCGCGGCGTGGCGACCTACGGCTGGGAGCTGTTTTCGCAGCACCCCGATCTCGACGCGGTGTTCGTGCCGATCGGCATGGGCTCGGGCATCTGTTCGCTGATCGCCATGCGCAACCTCCTGAACAGGAAAACCGCCATCATCGGCGTTTGCGCCGAGCGGGCGCCGGCCTATGCGCAAACGTTCCAAACCAAGCGCCGCGTGATCGGCACGGAGGCCGCGACCTTCGCCGACGGCATGGCCTGCAAGGAACCGCCGGAAGAGGCGTTGGACATCGTGCTCTCCGGGGCGGCCGACGTGGTGACCGTCAGCGAGGACGAGATCGCCGAGGCGATCCGCTCGCTCTACAGCGCCACCCACAATGTCGCCGAAGGCGCCGGCGCAGCGGGCTATGCCGCCCTGATGCGGCACCGCCACAGGTTCCGGAACAGAAAGGTCGCCGTGATCCTGACCGGCGGCAACATCGACCGCGAGCTTATGGCCACTGTCCTCTCGGGGCACACGCCGCCGGCGTGACGCATGGTATCTCGTCGCTCCGCTTGGGCTCCTAGAGCACCCGCCGATCAGGTTGAATCAACCTGATCGGCGGGTGCTCCAGCAAATGAATCTGAAGCATTCGCTGGACGACCAAATGTTTCAATTTGGTCGGCGAATGCTCTAGCGCCAGGCGATCGTCCTGTAGAGCCGGCAACCCAGGGCGACTGCCATTTCCATGCAGAGAAGAGCAACTGGAACCCAAAGGCCGACATGGAACGGATCTTGGCTACTGGTGCGCAACAGGTATCCGAGGGTCAGAAAAGGCCCGTTCCACAGCAAGACGCCGATACCCGCCGCAACAGTGAAGGTCAACGGCTGGATGCAGAACACGCCGGCCGGTAAGGCCAGGTAGATTCGGACGACCGGAATGGTCTGTCCGATCAGGGTGACCCAGAAATGGTTGCGTCGGTAGGCGTTGGCGAGGCGCTGGTAAGTCTGTGTGCTGAAGAAGACGTACTTCCCGAAACGCGCGACGGCGTCTTCGACGCGCGGTCCGCCAAGAGCGCGACCAACCCCGTACCATATGATGGAACCGGCGAGGGATCCCGTTGCCGTGGCAAGGATGGTCATGACGAGCGTCAGGCCATCGGAAACCGCCATACCCAGCAGCATGAACATGACATAGGACGGGAAGATTGGGGTGAACTTCTCCGACAAAGCGATGAACATCACCCCGAACAGGCCGGCATTCAGAAATACATCACCGATGTGAGAAAAATCCATCACAGCAACCATGTTCTGCTTATCGTCGCTTGATCCGGTAGACGGACGCTGGCGGAATGTTCCGGAACGTCCTGCCGACCCGCTTCGCATGAAGATCGAGTTGGACGAGCGTCCCATTCGGCACGGAGCACCGATATCCGTAAGTGAAGAGGAAGAAGGATCCGTCCGGGTGCAAACAATCGAATGCCGCCTTGAGGATCGTTGCGACCTTCTCTTGCGGCATGTTCAGAAAGGCCAACCCGCAGACGATCGCGCCGACCGGAATGCTGCCGAAGATCTTGTCCCGATCAAGGTCAGCCGCATCCATCCGGAGAACGCGCGCGTTGGGAAACCGCGTCTGCAGGAGGTGGGCGAAGCGGGAGCTGTGTTCGATCAGAGTCAGATTCTGCTGCTGCACGCCACGTTTGATTAGTGCCTGCGTGAACACGCCGGTCCCCGGGCCGAGTTCGAGAACTGGACCGGATCTCACCGAAATGTCTTTCGTCATGAGCGATGCCAGCGCCCGCCCGGAAGGGAAGAGGGCAGCAACACTGCGTGGGTGGCGGAACCATTCACGGATGAAAAGGAGGCCGTCAGCGATCGCCATGGCGATCCTCCATCGTCATCATGAAGGGCATGGATGGTTCGTCGTCTTTTGACGTTGAAAACATGATGGATGTCCCGTCGGTGCGAAGAATGGCCGGCTCTTCTTCAGGCTGGCACCCTGAGTGATGTCTCCGCCTGGATGTCGACAGCCTGTCGGGCCGCACCAGCCACAGGGCGCAAGATCGCGACTCAGGTTTGCGGAAATGGCTCAGGGATCAGGCGGCGTGGCGGCTGGCATCGGCGCCGTAGTATTTGACGTAGCGTTCGGAGATCCGATCGACCGGCAACACGATCATCACGTCGGTGGTCCCGAAGGGGTGATCGACGACGGCGCCACGACCGACCATGGCGCCAAGGCGGAGATAGCCCTTGATGAGCGGCGGCATTCCGGCGAGAGCGGCGCGCATGTCCACCGCTTCGATCGGCAGCCGGTTCATGGAAACGGCCCGTTCGGGCCGCGCCTCGACCAGCCAGTCGGTATCGGCCGAGGCATGGTGGTGCAGGAAGGACAGCGGCAGGGCGAGAGCGTTGGGATCGGTGCCTTCGAAGGAGGCGCAACCGATCATGGCATCGACGCCGTTGTTCAGCACGTAAGCCCAAATGCCCTGCCACAGGAGCTCGACGGTGCGCTTGCTGCGATAGGCCTTCATGACG
>JAUVXG010000065.1 GCA_030603685.1 Pleomorphomonas sp. | reverse complement strand
TCGCGACCTTATCCGCATCGACTGGGGGAGTCCAACGGCGTCGGTTCCGCCGGGTGGCTTTTCCGCCGCCCAATGAAAAACGGGACGGAGCGATCCGTCCCGTCGTCGATCCGCTGCTGTCCTCGAGCACCTGTCAGGAGCCGGGTGTCCAGGCGTCGTAATCGCCGCTGACGACGGGGCGCCCTTCGGCCGAGGCAAGCGATCCCTTGGGGCGATAGGCCGCGGCCGTTCCGGTCATGTTGGGCTTGTGAGGCTTCTGCCAATCGCGCCGACGATAAGACTCGGCGGTCGGCGGCGTGTCGACACGGTAATGCATCCAGCCATGCCAGTCGGCGGCGATCTTCGAGGCGTCCGCTTCGCCCTTGTAGATCACCCAGCGACGCCCGCCGCTCTTGGTCTGGTAGTAGACGTTGCCGAACTCGTCCTCGCCGACGCGCTGGCCCTTCCGCCAAGTGTAGAAGCGGGTACCGAGGGTCTGCCCGTTCCACCATGTGAAGACTTCGGTCAGCAGTTCCTTGAAGGTCATGATCTTCGAACCCATCGCACCGGCGCGACCGACGGTCTCGCCATCCACGTAGTTGCGCGGACTATGGCGAGGCGGCGGGGTCTTGTCCAGAGCCGGAAGGGGGCTTTTTGGGAGCGGCGTTGATCAACCTCGGCGGAGAGCCGTCCAGGCCGGACTGACCGCCGCCGGCTTCCGCTCGCCTTCACCCTCGGTCGGCTTGAGGCCGGCCTTGCGCTCGAGCTGTTCCTTGGTGCGCAGGAAAGCCTGCCACTGGTCGGCGGGCATGTTGCCGTTCTCGGCCGCCGCCGGCGGAGCGGCTGGGGGCGGTGCGCCGTCCGGCTTACGAACCGGCTTGGTCGTCGCCGCCTTGCGCACGGCGGCGGCCCGCTCCTTCTGCGCCATCATGGTTTCGCGGACCCCTTCGATCTCGAAGGCGCCGCGCGGGCCCAGAACCAGCTCGCGCTGGTCGCGCTGCAGCCAGCTGATGCGTTCTTGCAGTACCGCCGGCGAGATGGGCTTGACCACGATCAGGTTGGCGCCCGCGCCCATCGCCTTGTCGATGACGGCTCGCGTCGGCGTGGCGGTCAGGATGATGACCGGGACGTAGCAGAGTGGCTCCATGAAACGGGCGCGCACCATGCGAAGCAACTGGTGCCCGCTGACGAGGCCCGCCTTCCATTCGCAGATGATGAGATTGGGCGGCTCGTGCAACATGGCGTGCAACGCTGTCTCGGTACTGTCGAACAGCCGGACGCGCCGCACCTTCATGGCATTCAGCATGGAGCGAACGATGCCCTGCATGGTCTTGGAATCGTCGATGACCGCGACATCCAGCAGCTCGTTGGGAACGGCATAGGTGGCGTGGTGAGGCATGTCGCGTCGGCTCCGGAACTCGTATGTGTCGGCGCGCGTTGTCAGGATGCGTGGCCGAATTTTCAGTGCGACGAGCAGACCACAAAAGCCTCAAGAACCCTTGAATCGATATGGTTGAGGCCGTCTGAATCCCTCCTTTCCAAGTCGAGAGAAAAATCCGGGTTTTCTATATATGGTATGCGCATATCAATTCTGCGCTACATGATGTTGTCATGCGCGTATGATTGGCCTACCATCTTTTGGTGGCCACGGTGAGTCCGTCTTGGCTTTTCGAGCAGGATCGAAAGGCGCGCCGCGTGTCTGTTCGTCGGGCGAGTGCCCGCGAGAGTCGGCCTTCGGACGCTCGGCGAATCGGTTGCCGGCAAAGCTCCGTCAAGACGGAATCACTCATCGGTGCGTGAAAACCGAACTGGTTGCCGAAGCCTGTTGAAAGCTTCCGAAGTTTGGGGAAAACGCATTAACACTTAATTTACGGAATCGGCGGAACCCTACATGTAGGGGCCAGTTGATGGATGCGGACACTAGATGAAGTGCGGAGCCGGCGAATAACCGGAATCCCGCGCCATTCGGCAAATGGTGTGCGCGGACGTAAAATGGACCGAATAGGATCGACGGAGCGCGCCTCGGAGGTGTGTTTCCGGCAAATTTCAAGGGGCTAACCAATGTTGTTCGAGCGGCGCTTTACCAAGGAAGGGCACTCGCCATACGACGGAATCGAGTTCCGCGTGGCGGTCAGCGAGATCCGCAATCCCGACGGGTCCGTCGTCTTCCGCGCCGCCGATATCCACGTGCCCGCCGCCTGGAGCCAGGTGGCGAGCGACATCCTCGCCCAGAAGTACTTCCGCAAGGCCGGCGTGCCGGCGGTGCTGAAGCGCGTCGAGGAGAACTCCGTTCCCTCGTGGCTGTGGCGCTCCGTGGCCGACGAAGAGGCGCTCGCCAAGCTGCCGGAGGGCGAGCGCATCATCGGCGAGACCGACGCGCGGCAGGTGTTCGACCGCCTTGCCGGCACCTGGACCTATTGGGGCTGGAAGGCCGGCCACTTCTCGTCGGAAGAAGCGGCGCACGCCTTCCACGACGAACTTCGCTACATGCTCGCCACCCAGCGCGTCGCCCCGAACTCGCCGCAGTGGTTCAACACCGGCCTTCACTGGGCCTATGGCATCGACGGTCCGAGCCAGGGCCACTATTACGTCGACTTCAAGACCGGCAAGCTCGTCCGCTCGGCGACCGCCTACGAGCATCCCCAGCCGCATGCCTGCTTCATCCAGTCGGTCGAGGACGATCTCGTCAACGAAAGCGGCATCATGGACCTGTGGGTCCGCGAAGCCCGTCTCTTCAAATACGGCTCCGGCACCGGCTCCAACTTCTCCAAGCTGAGGGGCGAGGGCGAGAAGCTGGCCGGCGGCGGCAAGTCGTCGGGCCTGATGAGCTTCCTGAAGATCGGCGATCGCGCCGCCGGCGCCATCAAGTCGGGCGGCACGACGCGCCGCGCCGCCAAGATGGTGGTGGTCGACATCGACCATCCGGACATCGAGCAGTCCATCACCTGGAAGGTCAAGGAAGAGCAGAAGGTCGCGGCGCTGGTCACCGGCTCCAAGATCTGTTCCAAGCACCTGACTGCGATCATGGCGGCGATCAACGCCGAGGAGACGGCCGGCGACGATCGTTTCGATCCGCTGAAGAACCATGCCCTGAAGCGCGAGCTGCGCGCCGCCAAGAAGGCGCTGGTGCCGGAGAACTACATCCGCCGCGTCATCCAGTTCGCCAAGCAGGGCTACACCTCGATCGAGTTTCCGGTCTACGACACCGACTGGGATTCCGAGGCCTATCTGACCGTTGCCGGCCAGAACTCCAACAACTCGGTGCGCGTCACCGACGCCTTCCTCCGCGCGGTCGAGACCGGCGGCAAGTGGAACCTGACCGCCCGCAAGGACGGCCGCACCGTCAAGACGCTTGAGGCGTCGGACCTCTGGGAGAAGGTCGGCTATGCCGCCTGGGCGTCGGCCGATCCGGGCATCCAGTATCACACCACCATCAACGACTGGCACACCTGCCCGCAGTCGGGTGAGATCCGCGCGTCCAATCCGTGCTCGGAATACATGTTCCTCGACGACACGGCCTGCAATCTGGCCTCCGTCAACCTGCTGCCCTTCCTCAACGACGACAAGAGCTTCGACGTCGAGGGCTTCAAGCACGTCTGCCGCCTGTGGACCGTCGTCCTCGAGACGTCGGTGACCATGGCGCAGTTCCCCTCGCGCCAGATCGCCCAGCTCTCCTACGAGTTCCGCACCCTGGGGCTCGGTTACGCCAACATCGGCGGCCTCTTGATGTCTTCCGGCATCCCCTATGATAGCGCCGAGGGACGCGCCATCTGCGGCGCCATCAGCGCCGTGATGACCGGTGTCGCCTATGCCACCTCGGCCGAGATGGCCAAGGAGCTTGGGCCGTTCCCGGGCTATAAGAAGAACGCCCAGGACATGCTGCGCGTCATCCGTAACCATCGCCTCGCCGCCCACGGCAAGGCGACCGGCTACGAGAAGCTCAACACGCTGCCGGTGCCGCTCGATCATGGTTCGATCAAGGACAAGCCGCTGCTCGACGCTGCGGTCGCCTCCTGGGATTCCGCGCTCGCCCTCGGCGAGAAGCACGGCTATCGCAACGCCCAGGTCTCGGTGATCGCCCCGACGGGCACCATCGGCCTCGTCATGGACTGCGACACCACCGGCATCGAGCCCGACTTCGCGCTGGTGAAGTTCAAGAAGCTGGCCGGTGGCGGCTACTTCAAGATCATCAACCGCGCCGTGCCGGAAGCCCTGCGCACGCTCGGTTACACCGAAAGCCAGATCGCCGAGATCGAGGCCTATGCCGTCGGACATGCCTCCATCGATCAGGCGCCGGCCGTCAACCCCGGCTCGCTGCGCGCCAAGGGCATGTCGGACGCCGCCATCGACAAGGTGAAGGGCAGCCTCAAGAGCGCCTTCGACATCAAGTTCGTGTTCAACCGCTGGACGCTCGGCGACGACGAGATGAAGAAGCTCGGCGTCAGCGATGCCCAGATGAACGATCCGGCCTTCGAGCTGCTCGCCCATCTCGGCTTCTCCAAGGCCGACATCGAGGCCGCCAACACGCATGTCTGCGGCGCCATGACGCTGGAAGGCGCACCGCACCTCAAGGCCGAGCATCTGCCGGTGTTCGACTGCGCCAACCCCTGCGGCCGCATCGGCAAGCGTTTCCTCTCGGTCGAGAGCCACATCCGCATGATGGCGGCCGCCCAGCCGTTCATCTCGGGCGCCATCTCCAAGACCATCAACATGCCGAACGACGCCACCGTCGAGGACTGCAAGGAAGCCTACATGCTGTCCTGGCGCCTGGCGCTCAAGGCCAACGCGCTCTATCGCGACGGCTCCAAGCTCAGCCAGCCGCTGAACTCGCAGTTGCTCGCCGATGACGACGACGAGGCCGAGGATGCCGCCGAGGCGCTGGCCGCCCTGCCGGCCGCTGCCCGCGCGGCGCTGATCTCCGAGAAGATCGTCGAGCGCATCGTCGAGAAGCATGTGCGCGACCGCGAGCAGGAAAAGCTGCCGACCCGTCGCAAGGGCTACACCCAGAAGGCCAAGATCGGCGGTCACACGCTGTTCCTGCGCACCGGCGAGTACGATGATGGCCGCCTCGGCGAGATCTTCATCGACATGAACAAGGAAGGTTCGGCGCTCCGGGCCCTCCTCAACAACTTCGCCATCTCGGTGTCGCTCGGCCTGCAGTGGGGCGTGCCGCTCGAAGAGTATGTCGACGCCTTCACCTTCACCCGCTTCGAGCCGGCGGGCATGGTGCAGGGCAACGAGATGATCAAGAACGCCACGTCGATCCTCGACTACGTGTTCCGCGAACTCGCCGTGTCCTACCTCGGCCGCTACGAGCTGGCGCATGTGGTGCCGGACGATCTCAAGCCGTCGGGCGGCGAGGGCAGGGACACCAGTGGTCGCGGTGGCGATGCGGTCGTCTCCAAGGGCCTCGTGCGCGGCAAGCAGCTGAAGCTGGTCTCCGCCACGCCCGATCCCAAGGGTTCGGCCGGTGCCGGCGCGACCGGCGCCAACGTGTCGGCCTTTGCCACGGCCCGCGCCAGTGCGGCGGTGACCGGTGTCGGCGGTTCGACCGCAACGGCCTTCCGCCGCGATGCCGAGGAAGCCCCCGCGCCGTCGTCGGTCGGCTCGACGCAGGCCCAGCCCGACTACGCCACCCGCGTTGCCCACGCCCGCATGAAGGGCTACGAAGGCGAGTCCTGCTCGGAATGCGGCAACTTCACCATGGTCCGCAACGGCACCTGCCTGAAGTGCGATACCTGCGGCTCGACGAGCGGCTGCAGCTGAGCGGGCGTCTTTGAACAGGCTGTAGAATTGGGAGCCCCGGATCGACCGATCCGGGGCTTCTTTCATGTCGGTTCGGACCAAGCCCCGATCATGACAATCTGGTCGATATGGCTGTGGCAATAGAGAAGTGAGCGTGCGCCAGAGATGACTGTGTAAGTACTTGTACTTGTTTCGGAAAAACTAGTCGAAACCCTGGAACCATCGGCCTGGAGAGTTGTTTGTAACTCGATGCGGCGATCAGCCGAGGAGGACGGGCGCCGCTCTGCGCTTTGTCGAAGATCGCCTCATCGGGTCCGCAAAGGCGGCGTTTGTTCAGGAGATGTCATAAAATGCAGGCCTCATTGCTCAATCCTGTGGTGCAAGTGGCAGAAGCCGTCCCCACTGATGAGGGGCTTCGCTTCGGGGCGGCCTACGGAGACCTTCTGGAAGTCTGCCGTCACATGGAGATCAAGCAGGACATCGGCCGCCACGTGATCGTCAGGGCGCTTCTGGCAACGGTCGAGACATTGCGGAACCTTCCGGAAGGCTCGGTCGAAACGACCTTACGCCGCAACGCCCAGGAGGCCCCGGCGCCGTTGTCGTCGGCTCCACGCGGGCCCAGCGCGACTACGCGACCGGCGTCGCCCGCGTGAATGGCTGCGAAGGCAAGTCCTGCTGAGAGTGCGGCAATTTCACCATGGTCCGCAACGGCACCTGCCTGACGTGCGAGACCCTGCGGCTCGACGATCGGCTGTGATTGATGGGATATGCAGCTAAAGATGTAGATACCTAGAACCCCGGAGCATTCCATCCGGGTTCGCGCATTGGTCCACCTATCGCTGTGCCGACTTATGCAGCGCGGGATTCATGATCTTGCAGACGTAGACTGCAGCAACGGACAGGAGTTTGCGATGTCTGGTGAACCGGAAGACCGTTGGGAGACCGGGGAATACGCGTCTCCGCCATGCTTCCTGCATGAACTGTCCCCGGGCTATGGTCTTGAACCGGGCGACCACGCAGCATGTTTACGCCTTTCGTCGGCCTTGCCGGTCGATACGCAAGCGCAGGATCGAGAGGCCGCCGCGACGGACGCCAAAACGGCGGCTTGCGGTTGATCGAGCCGGTCACCATCCGGAACCACCATTCCCGCCCGTGAGTTCTTGCTTCGACGGATGACGGCGATGAGCGCCGCCCCCCCCCGAAAGCGGGACGAGACCGATGGCACCACGGGCGAACTGGAAGGGCGTGCTGAAGATCGCGGAGGTCATGTGCCCCGTGTCGCTCTACACGGCGGCGTCCACCTCCGAGCGCATCGTCTTCCATACCCTCAACCGCGCCACCGGCAACCGCGTCGAGCGCCAGTACATCGACACCGAAACCGAGAAGCCGGTCGACCGCGAGGATCAGGTCAAGGGCTACGAGGTGAGTGAGGGCAACTATATCGAGCTGACACCCGATGAGGTGAAGGCCGCCGTGCCGGAGAGCGACAAGACGCTGGCGGTGTCCGCCTTCATCGGCTGCGGCGAGGTTGACGACGTCTACTTCGACAAGCCCTACTATCTCGCGCCGTCCGATCGGGTGGCTCAGGAAGCCTATGCCATCATCCGGGACGGCCTCAGGGAGAAGAAGGTCGCGGCCATCGCCCGCACCCTGCTGTTTCGCCGCGTTCGCACCCTCTTGATCCGGCCGCATGGAGACGGGCTGATCGCCACGACGCTCAACTTCGACTACGAGGTCCGGGCGGCCGCCGACGAGTTTCGGGAGATTCCCGACCTGAAGATCAAGGGAGAGATGCTGGAACTTGCCGAGCACATCATCGACACCAAGATGGGCGAGTTCGACATCAGCAGGTTCGATGACCGCTACGAGGCGGAGCTTGCCGAAGTGGTGAAGGCGAAGATCGAGGGCAGGAAGATCAAGCTGCGCAAGGCGCCCAAGGAAGAGAAGGTCATTGACCTCATGGCCGCTCTTCGCGAGAGCGCCGGGGTGGGCAAGACCAAGGGCAAGTCCGGCTCGACGTCGCGGTCCGGCTCGCGCAGGAAGGCAGGCTGACCATGGCCCTCGAAACCTACCGCCAGAAGCGCAACTTCAAATCGACGCCCGAGCCCGAAGGCAAGCTTACGGCAGGCGAGGGCAAGGCCTTCGTCGTCCAGAAGCACGACGCCACGCGCCTGCACTACGACTTCCGTCTGGAGATGGACGGCGTCTTGAAAAGCTGGGCGGTCACCAAGGGGCCGAGCCTCTTTCCCGGCGACAAGCGGCTCGCCGTCCATGTCGAGGACCATCCCCTGGACTACGGCGATTTTGAAGGCACCATCCCCAAGGGACAGTATGGCGGCGGCACGGTCGTTCTCTGGGATCGGGGCACCTGGTCGCCGATCGGCGACGCTCGCAAGGGTTACGACAAGGGGCACCTTGAGTTCGAGTTGTCCGGCGAGAAACTCACCGGGCGCTGGCATCTCGTGCGCATGCATGGCAAGCCGGACGAGAAGCGCGAGAACTGGCTGCTCATCAAGGGCGACGACGAGTTCGCCCGCGAGGAGACGGACACCGACATCCTCGAAGAGCGGCCCGAGTCCGTGAAGACCGGGCGTGACCTCAAAGAGGTTGCGGAAGACGCGCCTGCCAGGCGGACCAAGGCGCGCAAGTCCAGAAAAGCCAAGGCTGCTACCAAACCGGATTCCTCCAAGCCGGACGGCGACGGCGGCCCCGAGGTTCCGGATCCCGCCGCCATCAAGGGCGCGAAGAAGGCACCCATGCCCGATGTCGTCGAACCGATGCTGGCGACGCTGGTGCCCTCGGCTCCGACCGGCGAGAAATGGCTGCATGAGATCAAGTTCGACGGCTACCGCCTTCTGGCGCATATCGAGGCCGGGCGGGTCAAGCTGCTGACACGCAGCGGTCTCGACTGGACCAGGAAGTTCGGGAAGGGCGTTCTCTCGGCGCTGCAGGACCTGCCGATGGGTTCGGCAGTCATCGACGGCGAACTCGTCGTCGAAACGGCCTCTGGGGCCACCGACTTCTCGGCGCTTCAGGCCGACCTCAGCGCCGACCGAACCGATCGCTTCGTCTTTTACGTCTTCGACCTTCTCTATCTCGATGGCTTCGATCTCCGCGGCTTGCCGCTGATCGAACGCAAGACCCTGCTTGAAAAACTCGTTCCCCCGGAAGGCGGCATCGTTCGCTTCAGCGGCCATCTCGACGAAAGCGGCGCCATGGTGCTGCAGCATGCCTGCCGCCTGAGCCTCGAAGGCATCGTCAGCAAGCGGCGCGATGCGCCCTATCGTCCGGGCCGGGGAAAGACCTGGGTCAAGTCGAAATGCTCGGCGCGCCAGGAGTTCGTCATCGGCGGTTACGTTCCGTCGACGGTCTCTCGCAAGGCCGTAGGCTCGCTGGCGCTTGGGGTCTACGAGGATGGCAAGCTCCAGCACGTCGGCCGGGTCGGAACCGGCTTTGGCGCGGAGGTCGCCGAGCACCTTCAGACCCGGCTGGAGCGGCTGCGCACCGACGACAAGCCGTTCGACAATGCCATGACGGCCGACGAGCGGCGAGGCGTCAGGTATGTGCGACCCGAACTGGTGGCGGAGGTCGAGTTCCGGGCCTGGACGGCCGATGGCCATCTCCGCCACGCCTCGTTCCGAGGCCTGCGTGAAGACAAGCCGCCGCAGGAGATCGTCCGTGAGACGTCCAAGGCCGACGCCAAGGCGCCGAAGCCCCAGCGTCGGACTGTCAAGCTCACCCATCCCGACAGGCTCTACTGGCCCGGAGAGGGCATTACCAAGGAAGGCCTCGCAAACTACTACGCCGACGTATGGCGGCTCATGGCCCCCTATGTCGTCGGTCGTCCGCTGGCCCTTCTTCGCTGCCCCAGCGGTATCAACGGCGAGCGCTTTTTCCAGAAGCACGCCTGGAAGGGCCTGAACGCCAACATCGTCACCGTCCCCGACCCGGCGGATCCGGATGAAGATCCCTGGGTCAGCATCAACGACCTCGACGGCATGATGGGGCTCGTTCAGTCGGCCGCACTGGAAGTCCACCCCTGGGGCTCGACGGTCGCCGACTGGGAGCGGCCCGACATCATCATCCTGGATCTCGATCCCGGCGAGGGCGTGCCCTGGCAGGCGGTGATCGACGCGGCGCAGGAGGTGCGTCAACGTCTTGTCGATGCCGGCCTCGTACCGTTCGTGAAGACCTCGGGCGGCAAGGGGCTGCATGTCGTCGCGCCGCTGAAGCCGTCGGCCGAGTGGCCGGAGGTCAAGGCCTTCACCAAGTCGCTGGCCGAAGCCATGGCGGCCGACAGTCCGGACCGTTTCGTGGCGACGATCTCGAAATCCAAGCGCCGGGGCAAAATCCTGGTCGACTACTTGCGCAATCAGCGCGGCTCCACCGCGGTTGCGCCCTACTCGACGAGAGCTCGGCCCGGCGCGGCGGTTTCGACGCCGATCAGCTGGGAGGAACTAGAACCTAGCGTCGGGCCAGCCCATTTCACCGTCTCGAACCTGCCGGCACGCCTTGCGGCGATGCGGGCGGATCCATGGGAGGACCTCCGCGCGGCGGCGGTGCCGCTCGTCGAACGGAAGAGGAGGCGAGGGAAGGGCGACTGATGCGCCTACCGGGACTTGCTCCCTTTCTCCGACGCCACGCTTTTCCTGAGCGCGTCCATGATGTTGACGACATTGCTGGGCTTTTCGCCGGCCTTCGCCTTGGCCTTTGCCGGGCGCTTCCGCTTCTTCTTCTTGGCCGAGATGATGTCCAGGAGTTTCTCCTGCACGGGGTCGGACACCATGTCGGGATCCCAGGGAGTGGTCTTCTTGTCGATCAGCTCCTTGACCAGTTTCATCGATTCCGGCTCGACCTTGACCTTGTCGCCGTCGATTTTGTCGAAATAGTCCTTCTCGGGCCGAACCTCGTCGCCGTAGCGAAGCGTCCACAAGACGATGCCCTTGCCGCGCGGCTCCAGCAGCACCGCTCGTTCCCGCCTGTAAAGCACGAGGCGGGAAATGCCCACCGTCCCGGTGGAAGCCATGGCCTCCCGGATCACCGCGAAGGCCTCCTCGCCGACCGGGTCGCTCGGCACGAGATAGTGCGGCTTGTCGTAATAGACCCAGGGCACGGAATCGGAGGGAACGAACATGTCGATATCAAGGGTATGGGTGCTTTCGAGGGCCACCGCCTCGATCTCCTCGTCTTCGAGAAGCACGTGCTTGCCGTCCTCGTCGACAGGATACCCCTTGACCTCGTCGTCCTCATCGACCGGCTTGCCGGTCTCTGCATCGACATAGCGGCTGATCACCCGGTTGCCCGTCTTCGCGTTGAGCACGTGAAAGCGTACCTTGTCGGCTTCGCTGGTGGCCGGTCGCATGGTCACGGGGCAGGTGACGAGCGACAGCTTCAGGTAGCCCTTCCAGAACGTGTGAGACGCCATTGACTGGTCCTCCGGCTGCCGGATGAAACCAACGGAGGACAGGCGCGGTTCCGCCCGGCATGGTGGTCGTTTGGTGTCCCTGGGTACTCCCACCGCGCGAACCGACGTCGCTCATTTTCCCGGAGAACAATCTAGAGGATTGATCCGGCCGCGCCGCCGCCCGTAGACTGAGTGCCTCGCCGGGGTCTTCGGGGCCTCCCATCGGCAAGAGGTGCCTCTAAGCGGCCGGAGCGAATGAAGCTGAAGCGTTATTTCTGGCCGACGGTGGCGACCGCGACGATCGTGCTCTCCGTCTGGCTTCTTCTGCGGGAACTTCGCGGACTTTCCTTGGCAAAGGTCAGTGACAGCCTGGCGGCGATCCCCGCGCTTCATTGGGTTCTGGCCGGCCTTTGCACCCTGGTCGCCTACGCGGCGCTGGCCGGCTACGATCGGGTGGCGCTTCTCCAGCTCGGCAAGCGAATCGGCTGGCTGTTCATCACCGTCTGCTCCTTCACCACCTATGCGCTGTCGCACAACATCGGCGCGTCGGTGGTGTCGGGCGGTGTCGTTCGCTACCGCGCCTATTCCACCAAGGGATTGTCGCCGGCCGAGATCGGCCTGCTCGTCGCCTTTTGCTCGTTCACCTTCATCCTCGGCATGGTGACGCTGATCGGCCTCGTGTTGGTGCTCGATCCGGACATCACGCTGCGCTTCGGCGATCTCCTTCCCCTGACGGCATCGCGGGCGACCGGCGCTTTCCTGCTGCTGCTGGTGGCGCTCTATGTTCTCGGCAGCGTGATGCGGTTCAAACCGCTGAACATCGGCCCCCTGGCGATCGTCTATCCGTCGCTGCGCGTGACCCTGTCGCAGCTTGCGGTCGGGATATGCGAACTCTTGGGAGCGGCGGGCATCATCTACTTCGCACTGCCGGAAGCCGGAAATCCCGGCTATTTCATCGTGCTCGGCATTTTTCTGATGTCTTTCTCGGCAGCGTTGATTTCGCACGTTCCGGGCGGTCTTGGCGTACTGGAGCTGGTCTTCGTCATGGGGCTGCCGGATATGGCCGACGCCGACGTGATCGCCGCACTGCTGGTGTTCCGCCTGTTCTATCTCATCATTCCCTTCATCATGGCGCTGGTGGTGGTGCTGCTGTTCGAGCGCTCGCGCTTCCGTTCGGATCGAGCATCCGAAGAGGCGTGACGTCACTCGCTGGAACATGAAGGTCGTTTTCAGGTTTCTCGTCTTCTTGCCGGGAATGCGCTAGTATCGGCTTCTCCGATCAATCGCCGTGGCGCCGAACGAAGGACGCGAGACGATGACCATCTCCAGCCTGCCGCTTCTGGTTCGCTTCCTGATCCGCCATGCCGCGATCGGCTTCGGCGTGGCCATACTGTTCGTCGGATTGCTGCTGGCTTTCGACATCGGCGGCATCGCCAAGCTGATTTTCGCCTCCTCTTCGGCGGGGCTGGCGCTGGCCATCCTGACCTTTTCGGTGGGGCTCACCTTTTCCAGCGTGCAGATGGGCTTCGCGGTGATGTTCCTGCGCGATGACGACTGATCGCCTCGGGCGATATGCGTCTTTCCCAACTCGTTTTTCCGGGCATCTTCTCTAGGGATGGCGCCGCCGGAATCCGTTGCGGGCGTTGAGAGACGCCGGCAGGCTCCGGTCGTTTGCCTCTCCTGCCTGGATTGATCCCGATGAGTTCCGCCCACTCGACCGATGCCACCGCCAACCCCGCTCCGCTGGGGCTGATGGGCTTCGGCATGACCACTGTGCTTCTCAATTTCCACAATGCCGGCTTCTATCCGATGGATACGATGATCCTGGCCATGGGCATCTTCTACGGTGGTCTCGCACAGATGATCGCCGGCATCATGGAGTGGAAGAAGGGCAACACCTTTGCCGCCACCGCCTTCACCAGCTACGGCATGTTCTGGCTGGCGCTGGTTGGCCTCATCGTCCTGCAGAAGACCTCGCTCGGCATCGCCGGTCCGTCGCCCGATGCCGCCATGCCGGCCTTTTTCGGCATGTGGGGCGTGTTTACCGCCATCCTTTTCATCGGAACACTGCGTTTGAACCGCGCCCTGCAGGTGGTGTTCGGCTCGCTGGCCGTGTTGTTCGCCCTGCTCGCCATCGGCGATGCCACCGGCAATGAAGCCATCACCCGCCTTGCCGGCTGGGAAGGACTGTTCTGTGGCGCTTCGGCCATCTATGCCGGGCTGGCGCAGGTCCTGAACGAGGTCTATGGCCGCACCGTCTGGCCGATCGGCCCGGTGCGCCTCTGATCTGTCGGACGACGGTGAGAGGGGCATTCGGCGCCTCTCGCCGTCTAGAGATTCCTACGACTATTCAGACTACTGGCCGCTCGGGCGATACTGGCTTTCCAGACTCATGGGGACCGCCATGTCGCTCGTCGACCAGATTCTTCCGATCTTTCTTTTGATCGCCCTTGGTGTCGCCAGTCGCCGTTTCGGTTGGCTGTCCGACGAGGCCATCGACGGCCTGCGCCAGATCGTGGTGCGCATGGTGCTGCCGTCGGTACTGTTCCTGTCGTTCGTCGACATGAACCTGTCGGTTGGCCACCTGTCTCTGATTGCGGTGGTGTTTCTGACGTGCTGCCTCGGTCTGGCATTGGCGTGGATGTTGATCAGACGGCTCTACCCGGCCGATCGCTTCACGCCCTTCCTGGCCGGCGGCTATGAGTTCGGCATGCTTGGCGTCAGCCTCTTCGTTGGCGCCTACGGCGCGAGCGCGCTGCCGTCGATTGCCGTGGTGGCGCTGGGCCACGAACTCTTCATCTGGTTCGTGTTCTTCGCCTTGCTGATCGCCGCCCGCGACGGTTCGGCCCGTCCGGGCGACCTCCTTCTCGGCTTCGTCCGCAATCCGGTGACGGTCGCGATCCTTGCCGGTCTGCTGCTCAACGGCCTCGGCCTTCGGACCGCGATGCTCGAAACCATCCCGGGGCTCGACGCCATCATCCACAGCCTGCGCTTTCTGGCGCCCATGGTGGTTCCGGCGGTTCTGATCGTCGTTGGCTACGGCCTCCGCTTCGAGGCGGTCGATGGAGGCAAGATCGCCCGCGTCCTCGTCGCTCGGACGCTCGTGCAACTGCCGCTGGCCGGTGTCGCCGCGTTCCTGGTACTGGGTCAGCTGCTTGGTTTCGATCTGCGCTACCAGGTGGCACTGTTCACGCTGATGATCCTCCCGCCGCCCTTCATCGTGCCGTTGTTCATGCCATCCGACGCGAACGCGGCGACTGAACGGCCCCTGATCATGCAGGTGCTGACGGTCCACACGCTGGTGTCTCTGGCGGTCTTTGCCGGCATCATCGCCGTCTTTCCATCCTTCGGCTGAGACGGGGCAGGGCGGCGGAGCAGCTTCCTGGCCCGTGACTTGGGCGACGGCGATCCGGCGGCTGCCACGACGTTTCCGTCCGAACATGTGCGACAAGCCTTGCCACCATCTCCCCGACGGGTATGACCGATGTCATCCGTCTTCCTACGACTTTCGTAGATTAGTACGTGCGTATATAACAACTTCAAGAAATGGAGTTGAGCATGAAGATCATCATCATCGGTGGTGTTGCCGGCGGCGCCACGGCGGCGGCTCGTCTGCGTCGTCTCGACGAGCGGGCGGAAATCGTTCTCGTCGAACGTGGCCCCTACATCAGTTTCGCCAACTGCGGGCTGCCCTATCACATCTCCGGCGCCATCGCCGAGCGCGACAAGCTGCTGGTCACCTCCGAGGCGATGTTCGAGGCGCGCTATCATGTCGACGTCCGCTCGCACACCGAGGCCCTCTCCATCGATCGCGCCGCCAAGACGGTGGTTCTGCGCAACCTCGACAGCGGCGAGGAAGCGGTCGAGAGCTACGACCGCCTGCTGCTGTCGCCCGGCGCCGAGGTGCTGAAGCCGCCGATTCCCGGCATCACCTCGCCACGCATCTTCACGCTGCGCAACATCCCCGATCTCGACCGCATCATGACTTCACTCTCCGAGAACCAGCCTCGCCGGGCCGTGGTGATCGGCGGTGGCTACATCGGCCTTGAGGTCGCTGAGAATTTCCACGAGTGCGGTCTCTTCACCACTGTCGTCGAAGGCGCGCCGCACGTGCTCGCCCCCTTCGACGACGAGATGGCGGCCATCGTCCACGCCCATATGCGCGACAAGGAAATCGAACTCCACCTCGATGACAAGGTCGAGCATTTCGAGGACCGTCCAGACCACACCATCGTCTTCCTGGCGTCCGGCAAGCGCATCCAGGCCGATATCGTCGTGCTGGCGATCGGCGTGCGGCCGGAGGTGAAGCTGGCTCGCGACGCCGGCCTGGAACTCGGCGGCGTCGGCGGTATCAAGGTCGACGAACACCTTGCCACCTCCGATCCCGATATCTTCGCGGTTGGCGATGCCATCGAGGTGATGAACAAGGTGGCCGGCCGCATGGCGCTGATCCCGCTAGCGGGGCCTGCCAACCGGCAGGCGCGTATCGTCGCCGACAACATGCTCTCGGCCGATCCGGCGAGCTACCGCAGCTATGGCGGCACGCTCGGCACCGCCATTCTCAAGGTGTTCGATCTCGCCGCCGCTTGTACTGGCCTCAACGAAACGGCTGTCAGGGCGCTCGGCATTCCCTACCGGGCCAGCATCACGCACTCGGGCTCGCACGCGTCCTATTATCCCGGCAGCCAGCAGATCAGCCTGAAGCTCGTATACGGCCTCGACGGCACGATCCTGGGCGCGCAGGCGGTCGGCGTCGACGGCGCCGACAAGCGCATCGATGTCATCGCCACCGCCATCCGCGCCGGCCTCAAGGTGACCGAGCTCACCGAACTGGAACTGGCCTATGCGCCGCCGTTTGGCTCGGCCAAGGATCCGGTCAATGTCGCCGGCTATGTCGCCGAGAACGTGCTGAACGGCAGTCACGAAATCATCGGTTGGCGCGAGCTGAGAGACCTCCTGCGGGACGATCCCGCCACGGTCCAGCTTGTCGATGTGCGGACTCCTGAGGAGTTCTCGATCCAGACGCTGCCGGGCGCCCACAACATCGAGCTTGACCACCTGCGCGAGCGGATCGGCGAGATCGATCGGGAGAAGCCGGTTATCGTTTTCTGCCAGGTCGGCCTGCGCGGCTATCTCGCCTATCGCGTTCTGAAGCAGGAAGGCTTCAAGGACGTGCGCAACCTGACCGGCGGCTTCAAGACTTACGCCTGGGCGACCGAGAAACAGGAAAGCCCTGACCTCTTCGACTACGAGAGCATTCGCCGCCGCGATCCCTCGGAGATGGAAGCCCAGAAGGGCTCTTGCCGCGTGGCCGTCTCGGGCAACGTGCAGATGCTCGATGCCACCGGGTTGCAGTGCCCCGGTCCTATCCTTAAGACATTCCGCGCCATCGAGGCGATGGAGACGGGCGAGCTTCTCGAGGTGAAAGCCTCCGACCCCGCCTTCGGTCGCGACATCCGCGCCTGGGCCGACAAGACGGGCAATCAGTTGCTCGGCGTTGGAACCGAGAAGGGCATCGTTACCGCAAAGATCCGCAAGGTGGCGGTGAAACCGGCACCGACCGAGGGAGTGCCGGCGGCGCCTCGCGACGGTACGACGCTGGTGGTCTTCTCCGGCGATCTCGACAAGGTCATGGCCTCGCTCATCATCGCCAACGGCGCGCTCGCCATGGGCTCGAAAGTGACGCTGTTCTTCACCTTCTGGGGGCTCAACGTCCTCAGGAAGCCCGATGCGCCGAGCCTGCGCAAGCCGATGATCGACGCCGCCTTCGGCTTCATGCTTCCCAAGGGCGCGCGTCGGCTCAACCGTCTCTCCAACATGAACTTCGGTGGCCTCGGTGGCCGGCTGATGCGCAAGGTGATGGGAGACAAGAACGTCGACACGCCGGCGAGCCTGCTTTCCTCGCTTGTCGAAGGCGGCGCCACCCTGGTGGCCTGCCAGATGTCGATGGATGTCATGGGCATTCGCCGCGAGGAACTGATTGATGGCGTCGAGATCGGCGGCGTCGCAACCTTCCTGGGCGAGGCGCAGCAATCGGCGGCAACGTTGTTCATCTGAGCCGATACAAAACACTGGAGAACCGGGAAGGGCCGTCACGCGTGGCGGCCCTTTTTGATGGCTCTGGGAGCCCTTGCGCCATGACCAAAGTCGCATCGGCGTTTATTCTTGAGCGCGGTATATAATGAAATACTAAATTACTAGAATGGCCGCATTGGCCATGGGAGAGCGAACATGTCGCATGTCGTGGTGCTGGGGGCAGGACTGGGCGGAACGATCATGGCTTACGAACTTCGCAAGGTTCTCGGCCGTGAGCATCAGGTAACCGTGGTCAACCGGGGAGCAACCTACTCGTTCGTACCGTCGAATCCTTGGGTTGCGGTCGGTTGGCGCGATCCGGCCTCGGTGGAGGTTGATCTGGTGCCGGTCTTCTCGAAAGCGGGCATTGCCCTTCGTCCGGAAGGCGCCGAGCGGCTGGTCCCGGAAGAAAACCGCGTCGAACTCACCAACGGGGAGAACCTCTCCTACGATTATCTCGTCATAGCCACCGGTCCGGAACTCGCCTTCGACGAAGTCCCCGGCCTCGGTCCCGAAGGCCATACGCAGTCGATCTGCCAGGTTGGTCATGCCGTCGAGGCCAAGGCGGCCGTCGATCGACTGATCGCCAACCCCGGTCCGGTCATCATCGGCGCGGCGCAGGGGGCGTCGTGCTTCGGCCCGGCCTACGAGTTCGCCTTCGTGCTGGACAAGGCCCTGCGCGACGCCAAGGTTCGCGATCGCGTGCCGATGACCTTCGTGACACCCGAGCCCTATATCGGCCATCTTGGCCTGGATGGCGTCGGTGACACCAAGGGCTTGCTCGAAAGCCAGTTGCGCAGCCACCACATCAAGTGGATCACCAATGCGCGCATCGAGGCGGTCGACGAGGGCATGATGCATGTCGAGGAGTTGACCGAGGAAGGCGCACACAAGGCCAAACACGACCTGCCTTTCGCCTTCTCCATGATCCTGCCGGCCTTCCGTGGCGTCGGCGCCGTGCGATCCGCCACCGGCATCGTCAATCCACGCGGCTTCGTCACCATCGATCGCCACCAGCAGAACCAGGCATTCCCCAACGTGTTCGCCATCGGAGTATGCGTCGCCATTCCGCCGATGGGCAAGACGGCGGTGCCGGTCGGCGTTCCCAAGACCGGCTTCATGATCGAATCCATGGTGACGGCCACCGCCCACAACATCGAGCGGATGATCGAAGGCAAGGCGCCCAACGCCGAGGCGTCGTGGAACGCCATCTGTCTCGCCGACTTCGGCGACAACGGCGTCGCCTTCGTCGCCCAACCGCAGATTCCGCCGCGCAACGTCAACTGGTCGTCGTCCGGCTACTGGGTGCACGTCGCCAAGGTCGGCTTCGAGAAATACTTCCTGAGGAAGATCCGGACCGGCCAGTCCGAGCCCTTCTACGAGAAACTGGCCTTGCAGGTCATCGGCGTCGACAAGCTGCGTTCGATCAAGTTCGACGACAACGCTGCCGCCTGAGTTCATCCGTGGCAAAAGCGAGCGGCGCGACCCCACTGGGACCGCGCCGCTTTGTCATTCAGGGATCCGAGATCACTCGGCGACGGCCGTCCGGGCGTTGCCGCGGAACAGGAAGCCGATGTAGAGAACGATCAGCCAGACCGGCAGCACGATCACCGCCGCCCGCATCGATTCCATCTGGGTCATCATCACGATGATCAGGGCCATGAAGCCGACGCAGAAGTAGTTGGCGATCGGGTAGAACGGCGCCGGGAAGGTCAGCTTGTCGGCCTCGGCGGCATGCGCCTTGCGGAACTTCATGTGGACCAGCACGATCATCACCCAGGTGATGGTGGCGGCGGTGGTGGCAACGGCCATCACCTGCATGAAGGCGCCTTCCGGGATCAGGTAGTTGATGGCGACGACGACCAGCGTGCAGGCCGACGAGAACAGGATCGCCACGTAGGGGACCTGGTTGGCGCCGAGCTTGGTAAACACCTTGGGGGCGTTGCCCTGTTCGGCGAGGCTGTAGAGCATGCGGCCGTTGGAGTAGATGCCGGAGTTGTAGACCGAGATCGCCGCCGTCAGCACCACGAAGTTCAGGATATGGGCGGCCGAGCCGATGCCGAGCTTGGAGAAGATCGTCACGAACGGGCTGCCTTCCATGCCGACCTGGTTCCACGGGAAGATGATCATCATCACCGTGAGGGCGCCGATGTAGAAGATCAGGATACGCCACATCACCTGACGGATGGCCTGCGGGATGGACTTCTTGGGATCGTCGGCCTCGCCGGCGGTGATGCCGATCAGTTCGGTGCCGCCGAAGGAGAACATGACGACGACCAGCGACAGGAGAAGGCCCCACATGCCGTTGGGGAAGAATCCGCCGTGGACCCAGAGATTGGAAAGGCCCGTCGCCTCGCCGCCAAGGCCGAAGACGATCAGAACGAGACCGAGCACGATCATGCCGATCACCGCCAGCACCTTGATGATGGCGAACCAGAACTCGGCTTCACCATAGAGGCGCACGTTGATCAGGTTGACCGCCGTGATCGTCACCAGAACGATCAACGATGTCAGCCAGGCCGGGAAATCCGGGAACCAGTAGGCGACATAGATGCCGACCACCGTCAATTCGGCCATGGAAACGAGAATGTAGAGGAACCAGTAGTTCCAGCCGGCCAGGAACCCGGCGAACTCGCCCCAGTACTTGTAGGCAAAGTGGCTGAAGGCGCCGGCCACCGGTTCTTCGGTCGACATCTCACCGAGCATGCGCATGATGAGATACATCACGAAGCCGCCGATGATGTAGGAAACGATGATGCCCGGCCCCACAAGCTGGATCGAGGCGGCCGAGCCGTAGAACAGGCCCGTGCCGATCGCCCCGCCGAGGGCGATCATCTGGATATGGCGGTTTTTGAGGCCGCGCGCGAGATGCGATTGCGTGTCTGACGACATGATGTCCTCCCGTTGAGCCGGATAGCACGGGCCCAAGGCCGCCGGATATCCGGTTGTCCCCCGTCGGGGCGGGCGCCGTTCCCTCCTCGGATAGCGGCGCCCGCCTGATTGGTCCGGTCAGTTACCCATTACTGGGCGGCGACCGTGTATTCCTCTTCCTTGGTCCGCTCGACTTCGTTGGCGATCGGCTCGAGATGAGCCTGGAAGTGCCGGAGGATCGGCGGCTCCCAGGTGATGCGATAGCCGCGCTTGATGGTGTGGGCGCGCTTTTTGATCTCGATCAGGGCCTCGGCCATGATGTCGATGTGAGCCTGCGTGTAGACCCGGCGCGGAATGGCGAGACGGGTGAACTCGAAGTCGGCCTTGAGCTGCTTGCCCGTGTCCGGGTGGTTGCCCAGCATGTAGGAGCCGATGTCGCAGGTGCGGATGCCCGCTTCCTTGTAGAGTTCGATGGCCAGAACCTGGCCCGGATACTCGTTGTAGGGAATGTGCGGGAACATGGCCCGGGCGTCGACGAACACGCCGTGGCCGCCGGCCGGGGTCTGGTAGCCGATGCCGGCGTCGTCGAGACGGGCGGCGAGATACTCGACCTGACCGATGCGGTAGCGCAGGTAGTCGTTGTCGATGCCTTCGTAGAGGCCGATGGCCAGTGCCTCGAGGTCGCGTCCGGCGAGACCGCCGTAGGTGAAGAAGCCCTCGTAGGAGATGCAGTTTGCCTTGATCTTCAGGATCAGCGGCGAGTTGGCGTCCTTGACGCCGAGCATGCCGCCGATGTTGACGATGGCGTCCTTCTTGGCCGACATCGTGAACATGTCGCCGTAGGAGAACATCTCGCGGATGATGTCCTTGATCGACTTGTCCTGGTAGCCCGGCTCGTCACGCTGCACGAAATAGGCGTTCTCGGCATAGCGGGCCGCGTCGATGTTGAGCGGAATGCCGTTGGCCTTGGCGACCTCGGCCACTTCGCGCATGTTCTGCATCGACACCGGCTGGCCGCCGGCCGAGTTGTTGGTGATCGTCATGACGATCAGGCCGACGTTCTCGGCGCCCAGTTCGGCAATGGTCTTCTTGAGCTTCTCGACGTCCATGTTGCCCTTGAAGGGGGCGCGATGCGACGGGTCCTTGGCGACTGCGACGACGCAGTCGACGCAGCGGGCGCCGGTCAGCTCGACGTGGGCGCGCGTCGTGTCGAAGAACATGTTGGAGATGGCGAACTTGCCCTTGCCGAGCAGGATCGGGAACAGCACCTTCTCGGCGGCGCGGCCCTGGTGCACCGGCTGGATATAGCCGTAATTGAAGATGTCCTTGCCCGCCTCGAGCAGCTTGTAATAGCTCGACGCACCGGCGTAGGCCTCGTCACCGCGCATCACGCCGGCCCACTGCTCCTGGCTCATCGCGCCGGTGCCGCTGTCGGTGAGCAGGTCGATGTAGCAATCCTCGCCGGCCAGATAGAAGAGGTTGTAGTGGGCGGCCTCGATCTTCGCTGCGCGCTCCTCCGCCGACAGCATCCGAAGCGGCTCCACCGCCTTGATCCGGAACGGTTCGGGGAAATACTTGATAGCCATTTGTCCGTTACCTCCTACAGACCATTGGGCACCCCGGTCGTCGCGAGCGACTGGCGGACAGCGTCTCTAGGAATCTGCAAACATTTTTCCACATGAGCTAAGTTTCATGGCTCATGTGCTCACATTTGTGGCATCGAGATGCAAAAGTGTCAATAAATTTACACTATCCTAGGGTTTCCTCGGATTTCCGAGAACGAATGTGTGGATATTTTTGCAATTGACGCGGGTAGTGGGAATTTTGTTGCGACTGGGTGGCCTGAAACTTTCCAACAATTGCGTCGTAAACGGAGACTGTCGGGAAATGTACGAAGAATCGGCTCGCTCAGTCAGGCCGAGAACCCGGATTGACAAAACCGATGCGACCGCCGCAAGTCAGGCGAGAAGGCCGGAAAAAGTCCGGAAGGGAGACGTGCCGATGCCGGGCGGTTGGATCCAGCGCTACATGAAGCTGACGGAGTTTCTGGGGTCTGTGCTCGGACCGGATTATGAAGTGGTGCTGCATGATCTTGGCGACGCCGACAAGTCGATCATCGCCATCGCCAACGGCCATGTCAGCGGCCGCACCATCGGCGCGCCGCTCACCTCGGTGGCCTTGCAGTCGATCATCAACCACTCCTACGAGACGCAGGACTATCGCCTCAATTATGTCGGCGTCGCCGGCACCAAGCTGCTGAGATCGTCGACGTTTTTCGTGAAAGACGAGGAGGGGCGCCTTGTCGGCATGCTCTGCATCAACTTCGACGACAGCCGTTACCGCGAACTGTCCGACCGCATCTTGAAGCTGCG
>JAUVXG010000188.1 GCA_030603685.1 Pleomorphomonas sp. | reverse complement strand
GGAGTTTCATTCTGCCCGAGGTCCTCGCTTTCGCAAGGATGACAGTATTATATATATAGATTACAAAAGGTTAGGTGGGTTCTTTACACCGTCGGGCTGTGATTCTGCGATTTCAAACTGGCACCTCGCGCACTCCAGCTGTCTCCCTTTTCTATCAAACTGTCATCCTTGCGAAAGCGGTCTTGCATTCGCGCGCGAATGCAAGGTGGACCTCAGGAAGGTGGAGCGAGGGGGACATATCAGGCTGCCTTTGTTCGGTAAGCTCGATATAGGCAGTTCGCCGGTCACGCCCCTGTCCCCTCCGGCGGCGTGTCGAGGGCGATGGCCTCGCTGCGCGCGTAACACATGCAGACGACGACGTTGACGTAGGTGAGCAGGGCGAGGCCGACGAGGGCCATCAGATAGCCGCAGGCGAGGCCGATGGGGTCGAGGGCGCCGTCGGGTGTCACCAGCGTTGGCAGCAGCTCGAAGGCGGCGAGGTGGGCGATGATGATGAGGAGCCAGACGACAAAGGCGGCGGCCAGCGCCAGCACCAGACGCCAGTAGACCGTATGCAGCGACAGCACGCCCCGGATGAGCGCCCGGTGCAGGCCGGCGCCCTTGCCGGCGATGCCGGCGGGAATCCAGCTGCCGAAGAGGGTGACGATCAGCGGCAGCGCCAGCACCAGCAGGCCGGCGACGATCAGCAGTTCGGCCAGCGGCGGATACATGCCGAAAATCATCAGCGCCGTGGTGCGGTAGGTGGCGTAGAGCGTGACCGCGGTGAGGAGGACGGCGATCAGCACCACCTTGAAACCGGCGGCCATCGAGCCGGGCGCGGTGAAGCCGGCGGCGCGGGTCAGCGGCGTGCCGAACAGCACCAGAAACGGCAGGTTGGTGGAGAGATAGAGGCAGGCGACGATCTCACCGACGTGCCCCGGCTCGGCGAACAGCCCGAGGCCGATCAGCGCCTCCCAGCCGACGATCAGGAGCGCCAGCAGAAGGTAGAGGAGGTAGTGATCGCGCATGATGCGCGCCGATCTGACCAGCATGGTTCGCTCCCCGCGATGATTGGCGCCCTGCCTATCGCAAATGCCTCCGAGGCGCCACCGCCGCCCGCCAACCGCAGCCCGGAAACCCCACCCGCCGTATGGACGAAGGATACGATCCACATGCGGGGCTATGATCCATGTGCCTTTCCTCGTCCACTCCCAAGGTGGAGCAATACAAGACCTCGGCGCAGGCGCAGGAGCCGGATAACGGCGCCATTCAGACGGCGGCGGCGCGGCGGGCGACCGACCGGCTGAGGGCCGGCGCCTCCACCATTCTCACCAGTGCCAATGGGGTTCTCGATAGCGCGAATACCCAGAAATCCGTGCTCTTGGGGGTGTAAATTCTACTCCGGCGGCCATCTGACGCGACTTTCTGCGCTTCCGGTGCTCACGGACCCGCAAGTCCGCTCCGCTCCGGTTCTCGAAAGCCACGCCAGCTGACTCACCGGAGCGAATTTCCAGTCAACCTTGAGTTTTATCCGGAGGTGAAGACACCCCATGCCTGAAGCGCGCGCCAATGAAACGCAGGTCCAGTATCACCGCCGCCGGGCCGAGGAGCTGAAGCGGGTTCGTCAGCCGTGGGAATCCACCTGGACGGGCCTTGCCGATTTCGTGGCGCCGCATCGGCTGCGCTTGGACGCCACCGACGAGCGGGCGATATCGCGGAAACGCATTCTCGACCCCTCCGGCACCTTCGCCTGGCGGACGCTGGCCGCCGGCATGCACTCGGGCCTGACCTCGCCGGCCCGCCCCTGGTTCCGCTTCGCCACCGTCGATCCGGAGCTGCGCGAATGGGGCCCGGTGAAGCTGTGGGTGGACGAGGTGGAGGCGATCGAGCGGCGGATGTTCCAGCGCTCCAACGTCTACCCGGCCTTCCACGAGGGCTATGGCGACATCGGCCTGTTCGGCCAGTCCTGCGGCATCCTGATCGAGGGCGGCGACGACCCGCTGCACATGATCCAGCTGTTGCACGGCCGCTTCTGGATCGCGCGCGACGCCGAGGGCCGGGCGACGACGCTCTACCGCATGCTCCGCTGGTCGGTGGAGAAGATCGTCAGGCGGTTCGGGCTCGACACCATCTCGTCGTCGGTCCGCTCGGCCTATGACGCCGGCCGTTACGACCAGACGTTCGACATCTGGCATGCCATCGAGCCGCGCGTCGGCCGCGACCCGCAGAAGATCGACAAGCGCAACAAGCCGTTCCTCTCCAACTACTGGGAGGCCAATGGCAACTCCGGCGATGGCTTGCTTGAGGAAAGCGGCTTCGACAGCAACCCGATCATCTGCCCGCCGTGGCTCGTCTGCGGCGACGACACCTATGCGCAGTCGCCCGGCATGGACACCATCGGCGACGTGAAGTCGCTGCAAGCCATGGTGCGCGACAAGCTGGAGGTGATCGCCAAGCTGGCGCGGCCGCCGCTTCAGGGGCCGACGAGCCTCAACGGCAACCCGATGTCGCTGTTGCCGGGCGCCATCACCTTCGTCGACGATCCGACCGGCAAGGGGCTCAGGCCGGTGATGGAGGCGTCGCCGCAGATCGGGCCTCTGTTGCAGGACATCGCCGAGACGCGGCAGCGCGTCGCCACCGGCTTCTACGCCGACCTGTTCCTGATGCTGGCGAACATGGAGGGCATCCAGCCGCGCAACCAGTTCGAGATCGCCGAGCGCAAGGAGGAGAAGCTGCTGGCGCTCGGGCCGGTGCTGGAGAACATCTACAACAACCAGCTGGAGCCCTGCGTCGACCGGGCCTTCGAGATCGGCCTCAAGCGCAACCTGTTCCCGCCGCCGCCGCGCGAGATCCAGAACCAGCGGCTGGCGGTGGAATACATCTCGACGCTGGCCCAGGCGCAGAAGGCGGTGGCCACCGGCGCCGTGGAGCGGCTCGTCGGCTTCGCCAGCCAGTGGGCGGCGATGAAGCCGGAGGTGCTGGACAAGCTCGACGCCGACCAGTCGATCGACGTCTATGCCGACCTGATCGGCGCCCCGGCGGCCATCGTGGTGCCCGACGACAAGGTGCAGGAAGCGCGGGCGGCGCGGGCCGAGGCCGAACAGCAGGCGAAGATGGCTGAGATGGCGAAGACCGTGGCGCCGGCGATTTCGGCTGGAGCGGATGCGGTGCGGGCCGGGAAGGATGCGGGGGTGGATCCGGCCGCGGCGCAGCAGCTGATGGCGCAGCTGGGGATCGGGGGTGGATGATATCGGCGGTGGCGCCTTCTCGTCCTGAGGTCCTGCGCCTTCGCGCAGGATGACAGGAAATTTATATAACAGAAACAACACGATAATCGGCCCCGTAGATTGTCATCCTGCGCGAAGGCCGCTTGCATTCGCGTGCGAATGCAAGGTGGACCTCGGGCAGGAAGGGGCGAGCGGCCGATATAGGGTGCCCCGCGAGAGGTTGGTGGGATGGCGAAATGGAGCCTGATATCGGCCGTAGCGCCTTCTCGTCCTGAGATCCTCTGCCTTCGCAGAGGATGACAGCTTTATGGGAAAGGTCGCCCACCTAACCGCTTGTTCTAAAATATAAATTTCCTGTCATCCTGCGCGAAGGCCGTTTGCATTCGCGTGCGAATGCAAGGTGGACCTCAGGCAGAATTGGGCGAATGGCTACTATAGGGCGCGTCCGAATGGCACCCATGCCGGCTTGCGCGATTTAACCTCCTAAAATCAACAGGATACCTTTGTGATGCTCGATGAGTTCGAAGCGCGTGAGGCGCGGGATGTTGAGGCGCGGAAACACGCTGCCGAGGAGGAGGCCGATCTGCGGGAGGCTTTCCGGCTGATGATGGACACCGCCGAGGGCAAGCGGGTGGTGTTCTGGCTGCTGGGCCGGGCCGGGCTCTACGCCAATGCCTTTGATGCCGGCAGCGAGGCGGCCGAGCGCTATCGGCTGGGGCGGCAATCCCTCGGCCTCGAGATCCTGCAGAAGCTCGATCTGGTGGACGCGCGGCTCTACCCGCGCCTGCTGCTCGAACGCGGCGAGGCCAAGGAGCTGGAACGGGCCGCCCGCATGGCCGCCGGCAAACCAACCGAAGATGGGGACGACCAATATGCTTGAGCGATGGACTGTTGGCGCGGCGGTGTTCGCGCCTGAGGGTGACGGCATGGGCGAGGGCGCGGAAGCGGCGGCGCCCGAGAGTCTGATGTTCCCGAGTGAGGCCGGGCCTGCCGAACCGACGGAAAGCGAGGCCTCACCGCCGGAGCAGGACGCTGCCGAAACGGAGGCCTCCAACCCCGCCGACGAAATCCCCGAAGACGGCCGCTACGACTTCGACCTGCCCGAGGGCATGGCGATGGACGAGAAGCTGGCCGAGGCGATGCAGCCTGTCCTGAAAGACCTCGGCCTGACGCGCGGACAGGCGCAGGCGCTGGCCGGCGCGCTCGCCAGCCATCGTCAGGCGGAAGCGGCGGCCGGCGCCCATGAATGGGCCGACATCCAGACCGGCTGGATCGCCTCGGCCAAGAAGGACCAGGAGATCGGCGGCGCCCGCTGGGACGCCTCGGTTTCCACCGCGCAGGGGGCGCTCGCCCGCTTCGGCACGCCGGGGCTGCGCACGTTTCTCACCGAAAGTGGCGGCGGAAACCACCCGGAAGTTATCCGGTTCATGGCGCGCGTCGGAAGCGCGATCGCCGAAGACCGGCCGGAGAGCGGCGGGGCAGGGGCAGGACGCCCCATCGATGCCGCCCACCTGCTGTTCCCGAGCGACAAGCCCAAGGGGTAAATGACACATGGCCACCGTTGGCACCTACTACCCGAACCTGATCGACGCGCAGAAGCAGAGCGCCGAGGGTACGGTTCTCGAAATCCTGTCGCAGCAGAATCCGGTGCTGGACGACGCGATGGTCACCGTCTGCAACCAGCAGGCCATCCATCGCCACATGATCCGCACCGGCCTGCCGTCCGTCGCCTGGGGGCGCCTCTACAAGGGCGTGCCGCAGTCGAAGGCCACCGTGCAGCAGGTGGACGACACCACCGGCTTCCTGGAGGCGCGTTCGGAGATCGACGTGCGCCTGCTCGCTCTTGCCAAGGACGCCGCCAAGCAGCGCCTCGTCGACAGCGCGCCGTTCCTGGAAGCGATGAACCAGGAGATGGCGACCGGCATCTTCTACCACGACGTCGCCACCACGCCGGAGAAGTTCAAGGGCCTCGCCGCCCGCTACAACGCCTATTACGACGGCCCCAACGCCACCAAGCCCAACGTCGCCGCCGGACAGGTGATCGACGGCGGCGGCCGTGGCGCCGACAACACCTCCATCTGGTTCGTCACCTGGGGTGACCACGCCACGTCGCTCCTGACGCCCGAGGGCATCCCCACCGGCGTTCAGGTTCAGGACAAGGGCGAGGAAGTGACGCTGGATGCGGCCGGCAACAAGTTCTACGTCAAGTCGACGCTGTTCTCCTGGCACGTCGGCATGTTCGTCAAGGACTGGCGCTACAACGCCCGCATCGCCAACATCGATGTGAGCGACATGATGGCGGGGTCGGTGGATATCTGGAAGCTGCTGCGCGAGGCCTATTATCGCCTGCAGTCGCGCCGCCTCAATGCCACGTCGAGCCGCATCGCCATCTACATGAACCGCGACGTCCTCGAAGTGCTCGACGCCCAGTCGTCCGACCGGTCGCTGATCACCAACGCCGGCACGGCCAACTACAACGCGCCCGGCCTCAAGCGCGACAGCGTCGAGGGCAAGGAAGTGCTGACCTATCGCGGCATTCCGATCAGGGAAACCGACGCGCTGCTCAACACGGAAGCCGCACTTCCCGCCTACGTCTGAGCCGAAACTCTACTGGGGTGGGCATCTGGCTTAGCATTCTGCGCTTCCGGTGCTCACGGACCTCAACGTCCGCTCCGCTCCGGTTCTCGAATGCGTCGCCACCTGCCGCGCCCCAGCGAGTTTCGATCTCAGACTTTGCCAGTCCTGCACCCGTTGCGACGGGCGCTTCCCGAGCCTAATTTTTCAAGGAACCCAACATGATCCTGGACACTCAGGCGCTGTTCTCGGACGCTCAGGCGGTGACCGCGACGGCAGCTTCCACCAACACCATCGACTTCGGCCCGATCTCGCCGGCCACGCGCAACTTCGACGTCGGCAAGGGCGACGACGTGGCCCTGCTGGTGCAGGTGGTGGAGGACTTCAACAACCTCACCTCGCTCTCGATCGACCTGGAACTCGACAGCACCACGACCTTCACGCCCGACCGCGTCATCCCGCTGGCCACCGTGCCGCTCGCCAAGCTGAAGGCCGGTTCGCAGATCGCCTGCGACGGCCTGCCGCGCGGCCTGACGCTGCAGTATGGGCGCCTGAAATACACTGTCACCGGCACGGCGCCGACCACGGGCAAGATCACCGCCGGCGTGGTGGCCGGCGTGCAGTCCAACGGGGTGGCCATCTGATGCGCGTCACCGCCGTCCGCAAGGGCTACTTCGGCGGCAAGATCCGCGACGCCGGGGAGGTATTTGATCTCCCCGACGCGCTGATGCGGGGCGGGCTGAAGCCGTCGTGGGTGGAGGCGGAGGGGGAGACGCCCGCGCCGACCGATGACGCCGTCCCCCGCAAGCGCGGACGGAAGCCGAAGGTGGCGAGCACGCCGGAAGTCCCCTCCGGCAACGGCCTGACGGAAGCCCTCGGCGGCCCGCCGCCGGATTGGCTGCCGGGGGATCTGGGCGAATGAGATAAGGCGGGCTTCGGCCCGCCTGAGCTTTTTGGGGGCGGTGCCCTATATCGGCCGAGTGCCCCTTCCGGCCTGAGGTCCTGGCCTTCGCCAGGATGACGGGAAATGGATATAAAACAAAGAGAAGCGTCGCGCTTCCGCTGCGCTTTCGGTGAGCGAGAGAGGCTCCCGTTCCTATCATGTTGTCATCCTGGCGAAGGCCAGGACCTCAGGCCGGAAGGGGCGAGCGGCTGATATAAAGCTCCCTTGGCTTCCGCGTTCGGCGATGGGCGCACACCGGGCCATTCGTCCCTCGCCCTCAACCTGTACTTTCCTCTCCTGCACTCGCGCAAGTATATCCATCCCTTCCCGTGCATCTCTGCCACAGGGGGATGGCGATTTGCAGTTGAACGCGACGCCGACGCGTCGTTTCTCCCCCGTTTAACGGAGCGTTAACCAGTCTAGACGGCTAACTGGAGCAACGACGCAAAGAAGCGCTCGCGGGATGACGTGCCCGGAGAAGACATCGCCCCATCCACCAGCCGGTCCACGTAGTGAGCCGGATTCGGTTTCTTCCCGATAGTTGGGTCGGCTGCGATGCGTCAAGTTTACTCACCAGGTCCACTTTTGTGACGGACTGATCCGCGGGGGTGTTTCTTGACCTCTGTTCTCGCTCTCCTTGCCGGGCTTTACGCGGCCCAGGCGGCCGGCCCGAACGGCTTTTACGACATGTGCGCCGTCACGGCGGCCGAGTGCCAGCCGGTGGCGGCAACGCGCAGCCTGGGCTTTGACGAGGTCGACCGGATCAATCGCGCCGTCAATGGCGAGATCCGCCCGCTGGTGGAGCCGGAGGGCAAGGACGTCTGGCTCTTGGCGCCGAGCGAGGGCGACTGCGACGACTACGTGATGACCAAGCGCCACCGGCTGATCGCCGCCGGGCTCGGCAGCGACGAGGCGCGCGTCGCCGTGGGGGTGGCCAAGGGGCAACTGCACGCGGTGCTGGTCGTTCGTCTCGGACCGGAGTTCTACGTGCTCGACAACCTGACCGACGAGATGCTGCCGGTTGAGCGCTCGGACGTCCGCATCCTCACCGTGCAGTCGCCGGCCAACCCGCGCGACTGGCTGAAGGCGCCCGGCAGCGTCGGCGGCGCCGGGCGGGCGGTGGCGGCGGGGCGGTAAGGAGGGCTTTGTTTTTCGCGCAAGCCCTGGCGTATAACCGGCTCCGCTTTCGACCGAGGGAGACCGGGAATGGACCTTCGCTACGGCCTTGCCGGCCCCGCTGACGCCGCCAACCTCGCCGCCCTCTCCATCGAGGTGTGGCTGCACACCTATGGGCGGGAGGGCATCCGCCAGGCCTTTTCGGACTATGTGCTCAGCGAGTTCACGGCGGAGCGGTTCGTGGGCCATGTCGCCGACCCGCGCGGGGCCGTGCTGAAATGCGAACGCGGGCCGTATCTCCTCGGTTATCTCCGGCTGGATTTCGAGGCCGACTGCCCGACGGTGCCCGGCGTCAAGGGCGAGATCGCCACGCTCTACGTCCGGTCGCGGCATGCACGGCAGGGTATCGGCACGGGCCTCCTCGCAGAGGCGGCGGGCCTCTGCCGGGCGCGGGAGCTTGAGAGGTTCTGGCTCGCCGTCAACCACGAGAACACGCCGGCCATCCGTTTCTACGAGGCGCAAGGTTTCCGCCGCCAGGGCTCGCGCGACTTCGAGCTGGACGGGGAGCGGCACGAGAACTTCATTCTGGTGAGGGGAGTCGAGATTGGCGGTGAGGTTGGTGGAAGTGGGCGGTGATGGCCAGGAGCCCAAAGTCTGGATTGTCGGCTTTTGCTCACGCCGCCTAAATGCTTGAAGGAGCATGGGAGGGAAGCGTGGCGGAGGAAGGCGATCTGAACAGGAACGATCAACGTCTTCTGCGCAAGACCAAGTTCAAGGGAACCGATCACCAACAATACATCTGGGCACTGCAATGCGAGCGACCCGGGTGTGGGCACGTGTACGGTGCCAACGGTTCAGACTTTCACCAGAGGCGGTGTCCCAAGTGTGACGGCGGTGCTCCTGGAATATGAGGCGTCCGATATCGGCCGGTCGTTCCATTCTGCCTGAGGTCCTGCGCCTTCGCGCAGGATGACAGGAAAGAGATATAAATCAGCAGGATAGCGCCTCTCATGGGCTTCTGACTCCACCAACCCCACGCTGCAAGGTGGAGCTCCCGCTCCCATCAAACTGTCCTCCTCTGCGAAGGCCGCTTGCATTCGCGCGCGAATGCAAGGTGGATCTCGGGCAGGATGGGGCGATAAGGGGCATATCGAGTGACGATGGGGCAAATGGGGAGCGGATGGTGGCGGCTCGCTCTGCCATGGCAAGGCCTTTCCGCAGGCTGGATGCGTCTATCTATCTCGACG
>JAUVXG010000080.1 GCA_030603685.1 Pleomorphomonas sp. | reverse complement strand
TATGGATCACGTTGGCATAGGGGTCGATGCGAGCCACTTCGTCGGCGATGCGCAGGAGGTCCGACGACCACATCGAAAACTCGGTGATCAGGTGGTCGGTCGGGAGGCGGTCGATCCATCCGGCGGCGGGGCGGTTCATCAGGCGATTCTCCGGGGGTCAGAACATGAAAGGCGCCCCACCGGACGACGGCCCTCGCCGGCCCGCTGGCGCGCCATGTTCAAGATTGCGCACAAGCATTTGGATATCACTAGTGCTTTCGTAGCGAAGAGTGCTTTTTTCGCGCGGCCGACATGCACGGCACATCCTTCCCCCGGAAACGCAGAACGGCGGAGCCCTGCCCCGCCGCCCAGCGTGCGCAATCGATGGTTGCTCAGGCGACCAGATCGAACAGATAGCTGGTGCTGCTCGACGAGGTCGAGGAGCCGTCGGAGCCATAGGCGGTCTGGTTGCTCTCGGCGAGCGCCGCCTGCAACTCCTCCAGAATGTCGGCGATGGTCGTGCCGGATGAAGAGGAGCTGCCATCGGCGCTCTCGGTCGTCTCCTCACCTCCGGGCGGCGGCCCCGGCGGTGGCCCGCCGGCGCCGCCCGGCCCGCCGGCACCTTGCGGTCCCTGCGAGAAGGTTTCGTCGAAGACCTTGGCAAGTTCATCGGCCTGATCGGCGGTCAGCGTCCCGGCATCGACCTGTTGCTGGATGAGGTCGGCGATCTTCTCCTTCATCTCGTCGGGCGATGGCGGCTTGCTGCCGGAGGTCTGGCTCGACCGGTTGCTCGAAAGCGTTTCGTCAATGTTTTCGAGTGCGGTCTCGAGAGCGGACTGGCTGCTCGACTGGATGCTGCCGGCGCTGATATCGGACTGGAGCGTCGACTGCAGCCGAGCAAGCGGCGACTGATAGGCGTTTGTGGAAGAAATCGAGGTCATTTTCACCCTCGGGCTAGAGTCTTACGCAGTACTTCCGAGGAGCCAAGCGCCGTGTTCGTTAACGAGCGGTAACCAGTCCGTCGACGCGGTAACGGAGCGTTTCGACAGTCACGAGAAGAAACATCCGGATACAAAATAACTGTCGTTGTCGGCTGCCCGAATGCTAAAGCTCGATCGTTGAATGGAGATGGCCTTTCTTCATGCAGAACCACATCCTGCTCGTAGAAGACGACAACGACATCAATACGCTGGTCTCCCGCTACCTGAAAGCCAACGACTGTCGCGTATCTGTAGCCCGTGACGGCCGCGAGATGGATCGCATCCTGGCGACTTCTCGCGTCGATATCGTTTTGCTCGACATCATGCTGCCCGGCGAAGACGGGCTCAGCATCTGTCGTCGCCTGCGCAACAGCTCCACCATGCCGATCATCATCCTGTCCGCACGCGGCGAAGAGATCGATCGGGTGGTAGGCCTTGAAATCGGTGCCGACGACTATATCGCCAAGCCCTTCAGCGCGCGCGAACTGCTGGCGCGCATCCGAGCCATCCTGAGGCGAAGCAGCCTGCCTGCCGCCAAGCCGACCCGATCGGAGGCCCGGCGCCTCAGCTTTGCCGGCTGGGTGATCGACACGCGAGAGCGCAGCCTGACGACGCCATCGGGCGCCAAGGCAACACTGACCGGGGCCGAGTTCGATCTTCTGGTCGCCTTCGCCGAACGCTCCGGCATCACGCTCAGCCGCGACCAGCTCCTGGAACTGACCCAAGGCCGCCTTGCCGCGCCGTTCGAGCGATCCATCGATATCCTGGTCAGTCGCCTCAGGCGTAAGCTTTCGCCCGATGACGACAAGTCGGAGTTCATTCGCACCATCCGGTCGGAAGGCTATCTGTTTACGCCCGAAGTCACGGCCTCATGATCGGCCGGTTCCTGCGTCTGGTATTCGATTCCGTAGCCGGCCAGGTCATCGTCCTGCTGGTGTTGTCGATCGCCGCGATGCACGGAGGCCTGACCGCCTACTTCTTCCTGTCCAATCCACGCACGGTCTTCAGCGCCTCGCCCGGAGAAACAGCCGGGGAGATCGGATCCGCTGCTCACATACTCGCAAGCGCCACCCCGGCGGAGCGCCCCCGGCTCGTCGAGCTGCTGCAGGCGACGCTGCCCTCCATCGCGGCCTGTGCCGGCCCGATCCCCGAGGAAGCCGCCGAGGTCAGGTTCGGTCCGCTCGCGACCCGTCTCGGAGGAGCCGCGACCGCCCGGAAGGTGTTCGATGGCCGGCCGGCTCCCGGAGACGAACTGGTCGGGCCGCTTTTCATCGAGCTGTCCGATGGCGCCTGCTATCGTCTGGAATTACCGGAAGCGGACGCGCCTCATTTCTTCGGACCCGGCACGACCATGCTCGGCTTCCTCGTCATCACCACGATCGTGCTCGTGAGCTGGGCCATGGTGGTGATCATCGGCCCTCTCAGGCGTTTCGAGGCCGCCGTCGAGCGGTTGCGCGACATGCGCTCGGACGGTTCGGTACCGGAGATCGGGCCACGCGAGCTGCGATCGGCCATCTCTGCCTTCAACCGCATGCGCGCCCGCATCGGCAAGCTCATGGCGGAGAAGACGACCATGCTCGCGGCCGTGAGCCACGACCTCCGGACGCCGATCACCCGCCTGAGACTGCGCGCCGAGTTCATCGATGACGAGACGATCCGCGAGCCGATGCTGGCCGACCTCGACCACATGGCCGCGCTGGCACACGTGGCGCTCGTCCACCTCTCCGGCACCGACAGTCCCGAACCCTTCGACCAGACCGATCTGCCCAGCCTCTTGCAAACCATAGCCGACCAGTTCGCCGATCTCGGCCACACGATATCCTACGAGGGACCGAGCCGTCTCAGTGCTTGCGTAAGGCGTCGCGATATCATGCGGGCGGTCACCAACCTCGCCGACAATGCCGTGCGCTATGGCGACAAGGTGGTGATATCCCTGCGAAAGCTGCCAGGCCGCCGTCTGGCGATCTCGGTTGCCGATGACGGCCCCGGCATAGCTCCCGGCGAACGAGACCATCTGCTCGCGCCTTTCGTGCGCGGCGACAGCGCCCGCGGCTCCATGCCGAACTCCGGTTTCGGGCTCGGTCTCACCATCGCCCGAGACGTTGCGGAAGCGCATGGCGGACGCATCGTCCTTGGCGACAACGCGCCGCGTGGCCTGTTGGCCACCCTGGAAATCGAGGGATGACCTGGAAAGGCGACGGCCGGCGAGTTTCCTCGCCGACCGCAGGTTTCATTCCATCATAACCGTGGCTTGGGTCAGCCGTCCTTGGCAAGGCTTGCCACCGTCCAGCCGAACATCTCGGTGTGGATGGTGTTGACCTTGAATTCGTAACCGGCGGCCTTGTCGTTGATGGCCTTGGCAGCGTCGGCTGCCTTGGGGTCGGTTGCCTCGGCGACGATGCGGATCCAGCCCTTGCCGGCCTCATCCGTCGCAGGAACGGCCGTAGTCGTGACCGCCAGCCCGTCGGTCGTCTCGTAACGAAGACGGGTGGTATTGGCGATCGAAGCAGGCGTTTCCTTCCGGACGTCGGTAAAGTCGAAGCCCTGGAGGAAGGCCGTGACGCGATTGGCCTTGCCTTCGTCCGGGGCCTTGCCGTCGGGTAGCGTCGCCGGCAGCAGCTTGTCGCCGGTCCGCACGAAGTCGACGGTGGCGCCGCCGGCATCGGTCAGCGTCACCTTCGACAGTGTCGCCGGCTTGATGTCGGTCAGGCGGGCGTCGAACCAGTCGGCGCGGGCAGTCGGCATGTCGACCGAGCCGCGCACCAGATAGGACTGCGGATTGCCTTCGAGGCGAACGTATTGGCCGCCCCGACTGCCCCCAACGGTGTAGTCCTTGCTGCCGGCGTAGACGGCGGCAAGCGGCTTGCCCTCCTTGTCGAGCAGCGCCACCTTGGTGGCTGCCCCTTCGGCGGCGGCCGGGTCGGCAAGGCCGAGATCGACATAGCGATCGGGCTTGTCGGTCTTGTCCTCGTCGATGGTCAGCGTCGCCAGGGACGAGACGAGCTTGCGCACCGCGTCGATCTTGGCCGGATAGCCGGATGCATCGACGAAGCCGTCCCCTTCGCGCGTCAGTGTGGTGGTGTCCTTGCCGACGGTTATGGCGAGGCTTTCCACCGAAGCGGAGGTCTTCACGAGGTCCGGCAGAAGCGCCCGGCCACGATCGGCGACGGCGCTGTCGGCGGCGGTCCCACCAGCGACCATCACGGCCGCGACAACCGCGGCGGCGGTGACGGCGGCAAGTCCGATGAGCGATTTCGGCGTCATATCAGGTAACTCCTCGCTGGACTCAGGCTTTGCGGACCGGTACCGGCCGACGGGGCCGGCGCAGGGCGAAGACGAGGGCGACAAGCGCCACCGCCGCCGGCACGACACCGATGATCAGCACCATGATCCAGTTCTTGAGGCTCGCGACGTCGGCGCGCAGTTGGTACTGCACCTCCCGCAGTTCGGCGCGGGCCGACAGGAGATCGGACTTGAAGGTTTCGATCGTCTTGGCCTGCTCGGCGGACACCAGTTCGCCATCCTTGGCCTCGCCGGTGGTCGAGGCGTCCTTCAGCTTCTTCTCGGTATCGGCGATGCGCTGTGTCAGTTCCTGCTGCTTGGCGAGGAAGCGTTCCTCGGCGGCACGCTCCAGCGTGTCGATGCGCGTGAACGGACGCCAGGAGACCGTACGGCTGCGCAGATCGGCCAACGCCACGCCGCCGGCCATCTGCTCGACGGCGTTGAGCAGGAAGTCGCCGTTGTTGGCGAAGGCCTGCGCCACCTGCCGGCCGAGCACGTTCTGCTTCTGCAGCCAGTTGCGGTCGGAAAGCATGTCGGCGTCACCGACCAGGATGACGTTGGGAGCCGAGGCACTTTCCTTGATCGGTGCACCCTCGGCGGCCGAATCCTTCGGCTTGCCGTCCGGGAAGGCAGTGTGAAGCTTGCCTTCGAGACGGGCGGCCACCACCGGACGACCACCGCTCTTCTCGATCTTGGCGAGAAGAGCGCGCGGATCGCCGTAGGGGTCGGCTGCTTCGCCAGCCGGCAGCAAACCCGCGTCGCCGGAGGCGTACATCAGCGGCTTCAGCGTCGTGTCCTTGCCGGTGGCGGTGAAGCTGCCGGCCGTCGTCATCACCACGGCAGTGAGCTTGGAGGTGACGGCGTCGCCCCGGTCGAAGCCATCGTCATGGATGGCGAACCAGGGATAGTTGGCGACTTCCGCCTGACGACCACCGATGTTGCGCACGGTGCGGATCGCCCAGTCGGGGTCGCCGATCGCCTTCTTGGCGTCGAAGCCGACGCCCCAGGCGTCGAACATTTTCTGAAAGTCGGTGGCGTTGTTCTCCACCGGCATGCCGGGCTGAGGTCCCACCTGGGTCTCGGCGAAGGGATCGGCGAACACCAGCGTGGCGCCGCCCGAAAGTACCCACTGGTCGAGGGTGTAGAGCGTGCGATCGCTGAGCTTCTGCGGCTGCACCACCAACACGACACGGGTGTTGTCGGGCAGCTTGTCGATGTCGCCGCCGATGGTCTCGACGCTGTAGGTCTCCTTCAGCATCGTGAGGATCTGGGTCGGCTCCTGCCCGGCCATCGGATTGCCGGCCATGCCGAGCCCATCGAGAAGCGCAACGACCGGCTTCTTCGGCTGCCCCAGTTCGGCGACGAGGCGCGTCAGGTCATATTCCAGGAAGGCCTCGCGGTCCGGCGTGAACACCGGGATGTTGGCCGAACCGTCGGTGGAGTTGGTGGCGGCGAGACCGAAGTAGATCGGATCGGAACTGCCATCGAGGCTGATGCGGTTGATGCCAAGACCGACGGCGCGGTCCTCCTCCTCCGAGTAGGGCTCGGGATCGATCACCTCGAGGGTGATCTTGCCGTGCGACAGGCTCTCGTAGGTGTCGAGCATGGCGCGGACGCGCGAAGCGTAGGCGGACAGCGCCGGCGCCGCCTGGTGCAGACCGGCCGACATGAACAGGCGCATGTGGATCGGCTCATCGAGCTTGTCGAGCATGGCCACAGTGCCGTGGGAGAGCGAGTAGAGCCCACCGTCCGTGAGGTCGATGCGGCTCGAGCGGAACAGCGTCGACGACAGGGAGTTCACGGCGAGGTAGAGGATGATCGCCAGGACGGCGCCGACGGCCACGAGACGGGATTTCGGAATCCGGTTGAGTTTCGACATCGGTGAACCTCACGCGGCTTTCTTGGCGTCGACGACCTGGACGTTGATCCAGAGCGCGAGCACGATGGTCGACAGGAACAGGATGACGGCGGGCGCCTCAAGGACACCGCGCGTCAACCGGTCGAAGTTGGTGATGAAGGAGAGCGACTGCACCAGGTCGACCACGAAGGCCGGCGCCCAGCCGCGAAGAGCCGCGAGCACCAGATTGGTACCGGACATCACCAAGAGGAAGGAGACGATGGCGGCGAGAATGAAGGCGATCACCTGGTTCTTGGTCATTGCCGAGATGCAGGCGGAAATCGCCAGGAAGGCGCCGGCCATCAGGAAGGATCCGATATAGCTCGCAACGACGATGCCGTTGTCCGGAGAGCCGAGATAGAGCGTCACCAGCCAGAAGCTCATGGTGAGCACCAGCGCAACCGCCGTGAAGGCCCAGCCGGCCAGGAACTTGCCGATCACCACCTCATGGGCGCGAACCGGCAGCGTCATCAGAAGCTCGATGACGCCGGATCGGCGCTCGTCGGCCCAGAGGCGCATGCCGATGGCCGGCATCAGGATGAGGAACAGCCAGGGGTGCCAGGCGAAGAAGGGACCAAGGTCGGCCTGCCCTCGCTCGAAGAAGCCGCCGGCGAAGAAGGCCAGGCCGGCTGAGAGAGCGAGGAACACCAGGAGGAAGACGGCGGCCAGCGGCGTCGCGAAATAGGCGCGGAACTCGCGGCCGAACACCAGTGCGATGGTGCGGAAGGACATTTTCATCTCGGATTGTCTCCGGAAGATAAGCGGCGTCAGGCGGCCTTGCTGCCGGTGATGGAGCGGAAGACGGTTTCAAGCGTCGGTCGCTTGCCATCGACGGCGGCGGCGTCGAGAAGCGCGGTCGGCGTCGCATCGGCGACCACCTTGCCCTCGGCAATGATGACGACTCGGCTGCAAATCGCCTCGACCTCCTCAAGGATATGGGTCGAGATGACGATCGCCTTGCCCGGCGCAATGGCCGAAATCAGCTCGCGCATGTCGTGCTTCTGGTTGGGATCGAGGCCATCGGTCGGCTCGTCGAGGATCAGAACCTCGGGGTCATGGATCAGTGCCTGGGCAATGCCGACACGGCGCTTGAACCCCTTGGACAGCGCGTCGATCGGTCGGTTCCAGACAGCGGCAAGATTGACCCGTTCGACCATTTCGGCGAGGCGTTCGCCGAGCACGGCGCTGGACAGACCGCGCATGCGGCCGACGAAGGCCAGGAAATCGGCAACCGTCATGTCGCCATAAGCCGGCGCGCCTTCGGGAAGGTAGCCGAGGTGACGGCGGGCGGCGATGGGGTCGGCGAAGACGTCATGACCGGCGATCGAGGCGGTGCCGGCGTCGGGCTCGAGAAAGCCGGTCAGCATCTTCATGGTCGTCGACTTGCCGGCGCCGTTGGGGCCAAGGAAGCCCACAACCTCGCCACGGCTCACCTCAAGGCTGACGCCATCCACGGCGCGCAGTCTCGAAAAGGTCTTCACCAGGCCGCTGGCCTGAACGAGTTGCATGCCTTTTCCTCCAGCGTTCGAAATCGTCCATCTGGGCGCCCATCGGCACCGAGCCGGTCCGGCCGGAGCTACCACGGGCGGGCAAGCAGGGATATCGGATTCTTGGCGAAATCGTGTTCAAAAACAGACCTTACCGATTGTTCATCAAAGTCGCCGCGATGCGTCAGTAACGTCCCTCATGTGACTTCGACCGAGGCGACGCCTGCCCAACAAAACGTCTTGGCCAATCCTTGGGCGATGATAGACTGACGGGCATGTCCAGCTACGCCATCCTGCTCGGCCGCCAGCGCCACGTCTTCGACGATCTCAAGACCCTCATGGCCGCCGCTTCGCCGGAAAAATCCGGCGACCGGTTGGCCGGCATCGCCGCCGACACCAACGAGCGCCGCGTCGCTGCGCGCTATCTCCTTGCGGACATTCCGCTCAAGACCTTTCTCGAAGAGCCTCTCATTCCCTACGAGATCGACGAGGTCACGCGGCTGATCCTCGACGGCCACGACGCGGCGGCCTTCTCGCCCGTCGCCCACATGACGGTGGGCCAGTTTCGCGACTGGCTGCTCTCCTACGAATGCACAACCGGCGCGCTGTCCGCCCTCGCCCCCGGCCTGACGCCCGAGATGGTTGCCGCCGTCTCCAAGATCATGCGCAACCACGACCTGATCGTCGTCGCCGCCAAGACCAGCGTCGTTACAGGCTTCCGGACCACCATCGGCCTCAAGGGGCGCCTTTCCAGCCGCCTGCAGCCGAACCATCCGACCGACGATCCCGAAGGCGTTGCCGGGTCGACGCTCGACGGCCTCACCTATGGCGTCGGCGACGCGGTGATCGGCATCAACCCGGCCGGCGACAACCTCGAAGCCTGCATACGACTGATGGAACTGTTCGACCGGCTCCGCCAACGCTTCGACATTCCCATGCAGTCCTGCGTGCTGACCCATGTGACGACGTCGATCAAGGCCGTGGAAGCGGGCGCGCCGCTCGACCTGGTGTTCCAGTCGATTGCCGGCACGGAAGCCGCCAACCGTGGCTTCGGCGTCGACCTGAATGTACTCCGGGAAGGACGCGAGGCCGCGCTCAGCCTCAAGCGCGGCACCGTCGGCGACAACGTCATGTACCTGGAAACCGGCCAGGGATCGGCACTCAGCGCCGACGCCCATCATGGCGTCGACGAACAGACCATCGAGGCGCGCGCCTATGCCGTCGCCCGCCACCTGAAGCCGCTGATCGTCAACACCGTCGTCGGGTTCATCGGTCCCGAATACCTCTATGACGCCAAGCAGATCATCCGAGCCGGTCTTGAGGACCATTTCTGCGGCAAGCTGCTGGGCGTGCCGATGGGCGTCGACGTCTGCTACACCAACCACGCCGAAGCCGACCAGGACGACATGGACAACCTGATGTTCCTGCTCGCCTCGGCCGGCGTCAACTTCCTGATCGCCGTGCCCGGCGCCGACGACGTGATGCTGAACTACCAGTCGCTCAGCTACCACGACATCGTCAGCCTCCGGCATTCCTTCGGTCGGCCGCCGGCGCCCGAGTTCGAGGCCTGGCTCTACCGCATGGGCCTTTTCGACAGCGAGGGGCGTTTGGCGCCGCAGGCCAGTTCCGATGCCCGCCGGCTCATCGACTACAGGGCGTCGGCATGAGCAATCCCATCGACCTCGACCCGTTCGCCCGCTTCAGGGCCGTCACCCGCGCCCGCATCGGCCTCGGCCGGGCCGGCGACTCACTGCCGATCCGTGCCGTGCTCGATTTCCAGCTCGCCCATGCCCGCGCCCGCGACGCCGTACACGGCCATGTCGATTTCGCAGGAATGGCGGAGCGGATCGGCGCTACACAGCCGGTGATCCGCCTCAAGTCGCGCGCCACTGACCGGCCGACCTATCTCGCCCGCCCCGACCTCGGCCGGCGCGTCGACCCTGCCGCTGTGGCCGGCGTTGAAAGGGGCGACTGGGATGTTGCCTTCGTCATTGCCGACGGCCTGTCGGCCGCTGCCGTGGAAGCGCATGCGGAAATCGTGTTGTCCGCTTGCCTGCGCCGGCTTGGTGACCTGAAGGTCGCACCGATCGTGCTGGGCGAACAAGCCCGCGTCGCCTTTGGCGACGAGGTCGGCGAAGCGCTGGGTGCCCGCATCGTCGTCGTGCTGATCGGCGAACGACCTGGCCTGTCGGTCCCCGACAGTCTCGGCGCCTATCTGACCTTTGCCCCGAAGGTCGACCGACGCGACAGCGAGCGCAATTGCCTTTCCAACATTCACGCCGACGGGCTGACGCATGAGCTCGCGGCCGACAAGATTGCCTGGCTGATCCGGCAAGCCTTGCGGCTCGGGCTCACCGGTGTCGACCTCAAGGAGGACATGACGGGCACGATAGCGCTGACATCTGCCCCTTGATCCGAAACTTTCCGGCCAGTCGCCTTTTCGCGACCCTTCGCCAATACCTTCTCGCCGATTGTCGCATTAGCATTCCCGATAGAGTGGAGTGAGTCGGGAGAGTAAGGGCGATGCGCTTTTGCGCGATTGTGGGGGTTGCGGCGCTGATCGGCACGACCGCTGCCGCAGTGTCGGCCGAGATGCTGACGATCGCCGCCGTCGACAATGCGGACATGATCCGCATGCAGGAGCTGACCGACGACTTCGTGGCAAGCAATCCGGGCATCCACATCAACTGGGTGATCCTGGAAGAAAGCGTCCTGCGGCAGAAGATCACCACAGACATCGAGACGCGCGGCGGCCAGTTCGACATCGTCACAATCGGCAACTACGAAGTGCCCATCTGGGCGCGCCGAGGCTGGCTGCAGCCACTCGACGATCTGGGCGACGATTACGACGCGGACGACCTTCTGCCGGCGATCCGCAAGGCCGTCTCCTACCGCGGCAAGCTCTATGCCTCACCGTTCTATGGCGAAAGCGCCATGCTGATGTACCGTACCGACCTGTTCCGGCAGGCGGGCTTGGAGATGCCGCCTTCGCCGACATGGACATTCGTCCGCGACGCGGCGGTCAAGCTGACCAACAAGGCAGGCGGGCGCTACGGAATCTGTCTGCGCGGAAAGGCCGGCTGGGGCGAGAACGTTGCCCTGCTCACCGCGACAGCCAACTCCTTCGGCGCCCGATGGTTCGGCTTCGACTGGCATCCGGAGTTCGTCTCTCCCGAATGGGAGCAAACGCTCGGTTTCTACGTCGACCTGCTTCAGGCGGCTGGGCCGCCGGGAGCGGCCTTTTTCGGCTACGCTGAAAATCTCGACATGTTCCGCACCGGCAAATGCGCCATGTGGATCGATTCCACCGTCGCAGCCTCCACGCTGAACGACCCGAAGACCTCGGACATCGTCGGCCGCGTCGGCTACACGCCATTTCCGAGCCATGGGACCCTCGGCAATCATGGCAACTGGCTTTGGACGTGGAATCTCGCCATTCCCACAAGCTCCTCCAAGGCCGCTCCGGCTCAGCGCTTCATTGCCTGGGCGACCGGCCGCGATTACGCCGAGCTCGTCGCCGCCCATGAGGGCTGGCCCTATGCGCCACCGGGCACGCGCATATCGCTCTACAACAATCCCGGCTATCGGTCGGCAGCGCCTTTCTCCGGCTATACGCTGACCGCCATCGACACGGCCAATCCCGACCAGCCCACCGTCAAGCCGGCGCCTTACACCGGCAGCCAGTTCGTGGCCATTCCCGAGTTCCAGCGGATTGGCGACGCTGTCGGGCAGATTTTCGCCGCCGCCGTCGTCGGTCAGATGAGCGTGAAGCAGGCGCTTGCCTCGGCGAACGAACTGGCCCTGAGGGAAATGACGCGAGCGGGCTACATCGAGTCTCCGTGAAATCGCCCGTAAATTTGTGCCCGCGCAACGTCTCCGGTCGACCGTCCTCCTAGGTTGCCCTCCATTCCGCCGGCCACGCCGGCAAGAAGGGCCGAAGGCCCCCGAGGATGGAGACGGACAGATGTTTTGCTACCAGTGTGAACAGACCGCCCGGGGAACCGGATGCGTGACGCGCGGCGTCTGCGGCAAGTCGCCGGAGGCCTCCGACCTGCAGGACGTGCTCGTTCACGCCGCCAAGCGCCTTGCGACCCGCTACGCGAACGTATCCGCCGCCGAGCGGCCGGCGAGCCTTGCTCCGATGCTCGAGGACGCCCTGTTCGTCACCGTCACCAACGTCAACTTCGACACCGCCTCGATCCTCGGCAAGATCCGTGAAGTGGTGGCTGCCGCCGGCGCCCCCGCTGCCGGCGTTGCCGTCGAGGCGCCGGAAGACACGCTGCTCGCCTGGGCGCGCGAGTCGATGATCGCCCCCCGCAAGGAGAGCCTCGGCGACGACATCACCGGCCTGCAGGAACTGCTGCTCTACGGCCTCAAGGGCATGGCCGCCTACGCCCACCACGCCCGCCAGATGAACCGCGCCGATCCGGTGGTCGATGCCTTCATGGTGGAAGCTCTCGCCAAGCTCGACGCCGGCGTCGCCACGGTCGACGAACTGCTCGCCCTCAACCTCAAGTGCGGCGAAGTGACCATCAACGTGCTGGCGCTGCTCGATGCCGCCCATTGCGACACCTATGGCAAGCCGACGCCGACCCCGGTGCTGATGGGCCATGTGCCCGGCAAGGCGATTCTGGTTTCGGGCCACGACATGGTCGACCTCAAGGCGCTGCTCGAGCAGACCGAGGGCAAGGGCATCAACATCTACACCCACGGCGAAATGCTGCCGGCCCACGGCTATCCCGAACTCAAGAAGTTCAAGCACCTCGTGGGCCATTTCGGCGGCGCCTGGATGCTGCAACAGCGGGAGTTCCCCAACTTCCCCGGCGCCATCCTGATGACCACCAACTGCCTGATGCAGCCGTTCGAGGATTACGAAGGCCGCCTGTTCACCCGCAATCTCGTTGCCTGGCCGGGCATCGCCCACATCGAGGATCGCGATTTCTCGGCGGTGATCGAAGCGGCGCTGGCCGCCCCCGGCTTCACCGACAGCGTGAAGACCGGCGAGCACATGGTCGGCTTCGGCCATGACGCGGTGCTGGGCGCTGCCGACAAGATCATCGGCGCCGTCAAGGCCGGCGAGATCAAGCATTTCGCGGTCATCGGCGGTTGCGATGGCTCGGAGGGCGAGCGCTCGTACTATACCGACCTCGGCACGACCATTCCGAACGACTGGGTGATCCTGACGCTCGGCTGCGGCAAGTATCGCCTGCTCGGCCACGACTACGGCACCGTTGCCGGCCTGCCGCGTCTCCTCGACATGGGGCAGTGCAACGACAGCTTCTCGGCCGTCAAGGTGGCTCTGGCGCTGGCCGACGCGTTCGGCTGCACGGTCAACGACCTGCCGCTCTCCATCGTTCTGTCGTGGTTCGAACAGAAGGCGGTTTGCGTGCTGCTCGCCCTGCTGCACCTCAACGTCAAGAACATCCGCATCGGGCCGCGTCTGCCGGCCTTCCTGACGCCCGCCGTCCTCAAGGTTCTGGTCGACACCTTCGGCCTGAAGCCGGTCGGCGAGGTCGAGACCGACCTCAAGGCCATGGCCAACGCCGCCTGATCGGCCCTGCGAGGAGGGAGAAACGGACCGGCCGGGCATCGCTGCCCGGCCGGAGATTTCCACCAAAGGTGCTTAGCGCGTATCAAATGCCGACGGCGATGGCCTGAAGACCGAACAACACCGTCAGAAATGCCGCTGCAACGGCGAGCCTCAGACAGAAACCAGCGGACGGACACGTCAGCGCCCGCCCAACTCCCTTGACCATGGTGACAATCACGGCCGCCTCCCTGTTGCGTTCGCAGGTCAACCATGAACCATGAAGTCCGGCAAGTTCCTCCCAAGCCGTACTGCACGTGTATAATAACTAAAATCGAATCTGCCCAAGAGTCATCCAAAACGTTTCGCCTAAGTATTCGGAGGGATGGGTGGCGCCTGTTACCAACAGCCTGTTCGGGCTATAACTTTCACAACAAATATAAGTTTTCGGACAGTCAATGAGCTCAGCCCCTGCCCTCATGGAAGATGTCCCCGTCGGGGACGTTTTCGACCGCTCGACCGTCAAGGCGTTGTTCGGTCTGCCGCGGGAGGCTCTGTTCGCCCGCGCCGACGCCGTGCGCAAGGCCAACATGGGCGATGAGGTGTTCCTGCGCGGCATCGTCGAGTTCTCCAACGTTTGCGCCAATGACTGCCTCTATTGCGGCATCCGCAAGTCCAACCGCGACGTGCGCCGCTACCGCATTGAGGAGGAGGAAATCCTCGAAGTGGCCCGTCGCATGGAGGGCTGGCAGCAGACCACCATCGTGCTGCAGTCGGGCGAAGTGGCCGCCGACAAGGAAGACGAGCGAATCGAACGCATCATCCGGCGGATCAAGACGGAGACGCGCCTCGCCGTGACGATGAGCGCCGGCAACCGGCCGCGCGACACCTATGCCCGCTGGCGTGCCGCCGGCATGGACCGCTATCTCTTGCGCTTCGAGACCTCCAACCCCGAGCTCTTCGCCTATCTGCACCCGGACTGCGACCTTGATGACCGCATCCGCTGCCTCAAGGACCTGCGCGGCCTGGGTGTCCAGGTCGGTTCCGGCTTCATGATCGGCGTGCCGGGCGAAACGCTCGACATCCTGGCCGACAACATCCTGCTCTGCCGCGACCTCGACCTGGACATGATCGGCATCGGGCCGTTCATCGCCCATCCCGATACCCCGCTCGCCGGGCAGCCGAACGCCTATGCCGACGACCACGACATGTTCTTCGCGGCAGTATCGGCGCTCCGCATCGTCAATCCGAAGGCGCACATCCCGGCGACCACGGCCTTCGACGCCATCTTCCCGCATGCCGGCCGCGACCTTGTCCTGCAGCGCGGCGCCAATGTGTTCATGCCCAACGCCACGCCCGGCCGCTTCCGCAAGAACTACATGCTCTATCCGGACAAGCCCTGCGTCGACGAAGACGACCATCAGTGCTCGGGCTGCGCTGCCGCCCGCGTCTGGTCGATCGGCCGGGTGATCGGCCAAGGGCCGGGACATTCGATCAAGGCCAGGTGATTCCGAGAAGGTTCGCTGACGAGCCGTAGTGGAATGCGCAGCTGTTTTCGGTCGGACTGCTTCGGCCCGATCGCGGACGCTCGTCCACTGGGGAACCTTTCCTGTCGGTCGGCTGTTGTTGGCCTATCAACCAACAGGAGTCCGAGATGAAAAAGCTCCTTTCAGCTTCGCTTATCGCCGGCGTGCTCACCATCGTTCCGAGCGCCTTTGCGCAGGAGGGCACAGTATCCGGTGCGGCCGGTGGTGCCGCCACCGGCGCTGTCGTGGGTGGCCCGGTAGGAGCCGTCGTCGGCGGCGTTGCCGGCGCCGCGATTGGCACCATTCTGGATCCGCCACCGCCGGAGGTCCGCACCGTCGTCATCGAACAGACGACGCCGTCGATCGTGTACGAACAGCCGATCGTCGTGGGGCAGGCACTACCGACGAGCGTCGTGCTCCATCCGGTACCCGGCTACGAGACCTACTATTACACCGTCGTCAACAATGAGCGCGTCATCGTCGATCCGCAGACTCGCGTGGTGTTGCAGGTCATCGACTGACGACGATGATGTTGAATGGCGGGGCTTCGGCCCCGCTCTTTCATTGGGCGGCGCTCGCCCGTTCGAAGGCGATGCGCGCCGAGGGAAACGGGCCGAGCGAACGATGAAGAACGCCCTGCACGCGGCTGATGGCAACGCCATAATTGGTGATCGGCACGCCCTGTCGCTCCGCCTGCCGGATGCGCAGCAGCACCTGCTTGCGGTTGACCGTGCAGGCGCCGCACTGGACAACGAGCGCATAGGGGCTGAGATCTTCGGGGAAAGCCCGGCCGGCCATCGTTTCGAACTCGATATCGCCACCGGCATACTGCCGGAACCAACGAGGTATCTTCACCCGGCCGATGTCGTCGGCCATGGAATGGTGGGTGCAAGCCTCGGCGATCAGCACCCGATCGCCCGGCTTTAGCTGGTCGATACGCGCCGCGCCTTCCGCAAGCCGGACCAAATCGCCCTTGAAGCGGGCCATCAGGATCGAGAAGGTGGTCAGCGGCACGTCATCCGGCGTGTCGGCCGCCGCCTTCAGCACGATCTGGCTGTCGCAAACGACGAGATCGGGCTTCTTGCCAAGTGTTTTCAGGGTCGATGCCAGCTCGCGCTCCTTGACCACGGTGCAGCTCGCATCGGCATCGAGAATGTCGCGAATGGCCATGACTTGCGGCAGGATCAACCGTCCCTTGGGCGCCGACAGATCGATGGGCACCACCAGCACGACATGGCCGCCAGCCGGCACCAGATCCGCGAGAAGATGCGGCACCTCGAAGGAGCTTTCGGGCGCCGCTTCGAGTATGAGCTCCCGCACCCGGGCCGCATCGCTCTTCACGCTCGTGGAGATCGAGGCAACCGGAACGTCGCGTCCTTTCGCCAACGCCAACGCGTCCGCTGGCGGCGCGCCGAGATCGGCCTTGGTGAAGACGATGCAATAGGGCGTCTCGCGCTCGGCCAGCGCGTCCATCAGCTTGATCTCGTCGTCGCCGATGGGGCCGTCGGTGACGATGATGCCGAGATCGGTGTGATCGAGTGCCTTGAGGGTCTTCTCGATGCGCATCTCGCCGAGATCACCGACGTCGTCGATGCCGGCGGTATCGACGAACAGCACCGGCCCGATTGGCAGCAGTTCCATCGCCTTCTCGACCGGGTCGGTGGTGGTGCCGGCCACATCGGAGACGATCGACACCTCCTGCCCGATCAGGAGATTGACCAGCGACGACTTGCCGACATTGCGCCGGCCGTAAACGCCGATGTGCAGGCGAAGACCCTTGGGCGTGGCGAGCATGATCTGGTCCTTGTTTACTTCGTGCCGAGGGCGGTCATGGCGTTGGCGGACAGCAAGCGTTCGAGATCGGCGGGCTCGATCAGCTTGCGTTCGAGAACGATCTCGATCACCGAGCGACCGCTGTCGCGCGCGGCGACGGCCACCTCGGTGGCGGTTTCGTAGCCAAGGCGGGGAAGAAGCGCGGTGACGACGGCCCGGCTCTCAGCGACCTGGCGACGGCAGGCCGCCTCGTCGACCGACAGTCCCTCGACACAGCGTGTCCTGAAAACGGAGGAAGCGGCCTCGAGCAAGCTGAGACTGTCGAGTAGCGCGTCGGCCAGAAGCGGCAGAAAGGCGTTGAGTTCGAGCTGGCCGTTCTGGGCGGCGAGCGTCACCATCTGGTCGTTGCCCATCACACGCATGGCCGCCTGCCCCACCGCTTCCGGGATCACCGGATTGACCTTGCCCGGCATGATCGACGAGCCCGCCTGCACAGCCGGCAGCAGGATCTCGCCGAAGCCGGCCTGCGGCCCTGAAGAGAGGAGCCGGAGATCGGAGGAAATCTTGAACAGGTTGACCGCATTAGCCTTCAGAATACCGGACACCTCGACGAAGGCATCGGCGTTCTGGGTGGCATCGACGAGGTTTTCGGCACGGGCAAGACCGAGCCCGGTCACCTCGCGCAGCACCTCGGTGACCATGAAGACGTAATCGCGCGGCGCGGCGATGGCGGTACCCACGGCCGTGCCGCCGAGATTGACGACGCGCAGCCGTTCCTCGCACTTGAAGACGCGCCAGCGGTCGCGCGACAGCGCCTCGGCCCAGGCCGAGAACACCGCGCCATAGGCAATGGGGCAGGCGTCCTGAAGCTCGGTGCGGGCGATCTTGACCACGCCGGACCACGTCCGTTCCTTCTCCTGGAAGGCAACCTGCAGCTCGGCAATGGCCTTTTCCAGGCGGTGCAACAGGCGGATGGCGGCGATCTTCAGCGCCGTCGGAAAGGTGTCGTTGGTCGACTGGTTGAGGTTGACGTGATCGTTGGGATGGACGCGGGCGTGCTCTCCACGCCGACCCCCCAGCAGTTCCTCGGCGCGGTTGGCGATCACCTCGTTGACATTCATGTTGAGCGAGGTGCCGGCGCCGCCCTGCAAGGCGTCGACGACTATTTCGGGGAGGAGCGTTCCATCCTCGATCTCCCGGGCGGCGCGTACGATCGCATCCGCCACATCATCGGCAAGGAAGCCCAAGCGATGGTTGGTCCTCGCCGCCGCGATCTTCACGGCCGCGTAGGCCCTGATCAGTTCGGGATGGCAGGGTCGACCAGAGAGCGGGAAGTTCTCGCGCGCCCGCGCCGTGTGGATGCCCGCAAGAGCATCCGCCGCAATGTCACGCTCGCCGATCAGATCGGCCTCGCGCCGCGTCGCCATCGCCTGCCTCCAGGCCACGCTACCTCAGCGGTAGACGTCGCGCTTGCCCTCGCGCACCTTGCGCATCATCGTCTGGGAATAGCGGGCGATCTTGGGCTCCATGGTGTCGACCTCGGCCGCCACGGCCTTCTCGCCGGCGGCACAGGTTTCCTCGGAGCCGTAGTCGAGCATGTATTCCATGAAGGACGACAGGGCGTTCGGCCCGCACATTTCGCGGATGAGGCCGGGTTTGGCAAGGTCCATGAAGTCGGCGCCGGTACGCCCCATGCGATAGCAGGCGGTGCAGAAGGACGGTACGCAGCCGCTGGCCGCGATGTCGCGCACCACTTCGTCGAGCGGCCTGTGATCGCCACGGGTGAACTGGGCCGCCTGCTCTTCGACCGGCGTCGCGTAGCCGCCGGGGTTGGTGCGGCTGCCGCCGGAGATCTGAGACACGCCGAGCCGGAAGGCCTCGCGGCGCATCTCCGGATTCTCGCGCGTCGACAGGATGATGCCGGTGTAGGGCACGGCGAGACGCAGGATGGCGATAATCTTCTTGAAGTCGGCGTCTGAGACCATGTGCGGCGGCGCCATGGACACGTCGGAGCCGACGGCCGGCTCCATGCGCGGAACCGAAATGGTGTGCGGGCCGACGCCGAAGGCATCCTCAAGATGGGCGATGTGCTGCATGGTGGCCAGCACCTCGAAACGCCAGTCGTGCAAGCCGAACAGGGGACCGATGCCGACATCGTCGATGCCGGCCGCCATGGCGCGATCCATCACCGACACGCGCCAGTCGAAGTCCGCCTTGGCGCCCGAGGGGTGCATCGCCTCGTAGACCTTGCGGTTGTAGGTCTCCTGAAACAGCTGGTAGGTGCCGATGCCGGTTTCTTTCAGGCGGCGGAACTCGTCAGTTTCGAGCGGGGCAACGTTGACGTTGATGCGGCGGATCTCGCCACGGCCGCGTTTCACCGAATAGATGCGTTCGATGGCATCGATCAGATACTGAAAGCCGGTTTTCGGGAAGGCTTCGCCGCCAATCAGCAGCACACGCTTGTGCCCCTGGTCGATCAGAGCTGCCGTTTCCGCCTCGATTTCCTCCATGGTCAGGATCTTGCGATCGAGCTCCTTGTTGGACCGGCGGAAGGCGCAGTAGACGCACTCGTTGAGGCAGATGTTGGAGAAGTAGAGCGGCGCGAACAGCACGATGCGCGGACCGTAGATCTCCGTCTTCACCTTCTCGGCCGTGTGGAACAGTTCAGCCGTCAGATCGGGGTCGGTGACGGCGCAGAGAACGGCGACATCATCCTCGGAAAGGCCGCCAAGCGTCGCCGCCTTTTCCAGGATCTCTCGGACACGCTGTTTGTCGGCACCGGCGGAGGTCGCGGCGATCTCCGTCTCGATACGGGTTTCATCGAGCCAGGTGATCCGTTCGGTCTTTGTCATCTTCGCAGCCTTTCACCGGCCCGTCCGCCGGAGCTTTCCGAAAGCGACACTGCCCGATATCGACCGAGGGTGAATTGCGCGAGATCAATCCTAACTCGGTTAAACTGGAATAGTGGGGTGATAAAAGCCGGAAAGCCCGGTTAGGCGCGTTTACCTTGCTCATTGGCGCTGTTTGGGTGTTGGCGTTCCCTGTCAGCACAAAAGCGGATAGGGTCGGAGCAAACCAGCGAGGATTGTCGAATGAGGGAAAAGGACAACGAGGCCTTGTCCAGCGGTCCGGCCAGTCAGGAGTCCGGCCCCCGCAACCGTGCTCGCCTCAGGAACGTTTCCCGCTCGCTGCCGGTCGCCCTTCTCAGGACGCGAGAAGCGGTGATGCGGCAGTTTCGCCCGGTGCTGAGGTCGGTCGACCTCACCGAGCAGCAATGGCGCGTGCTGCGAGCGCTCGACTCGGTGCCGGAGATCGACGCAACCGGCCTTGCCATGGCGACATTCCTGCTTCCTCCCTCATTGTCGCGTATCCTGCGCGACCTGGAGAAGAGGCACCTCATCAGCCGACGCCCCGACCCCGCCGATCTCAGGGCCTGGCTAATCTCGTTGACGCCGGAGGGCAAGCGCGTGATCGACACGGCCGGAACCCAAGCCGAAACGATCTACGCGGCGATAACGGACCGGATCGGTCAGGAACGGCTCGACACGCTGATGCAGCTCCTCAGGGACATCGAGCAGGATCTCAACGCGCCGCTGACCGATGACGACGCGGCCGCCGCGCGTGGGGAATGAGTGGAGGAAACATGCTGAAGACAGGGTTCGGCGGCGGGGCGTGGGTGAACGAGCCTGCCCGCTGGAGCATTGATGGTGATCGACTGACGCTG
>JAUVXG010000036.1 GCA_030603685.1 Pleomorphomonas sp. | reverse complement strand
TCGGCCTGCGCGACCTCGGGCCCGCGATTGCGCCGATGAACGCCTTCCTGCTCCTAACCGGCATCGAGACGCTGCCGCTGCGCATGCAGCGCCACACCGACAATGCCAAGGCAGTGGCCGAGTTCCTGTCCGATCACCCGAAGGTGGCCTGGGTGTCCTATGCCGGCCTGCCGGGCGACCGCTACCACGGCCTGCAGCAAAAGTACGCCCCGAAGGGCGCGGGCGCCGTTTTCACCTTCGGTCTCAAGGGCGGCTATGACGCCGGCGTGACACTCGTGAAGAGCGTCGAGCTGTTCTCCCACCTCGCCAATGTCGGCGACACCCGTTCGCTGGTCATCCACCCCGCCTCGACCACGCACAAGCAGTTGACCGACGCTCAGAAGGTGGCGGCGGGCGCCGGACCGGACGTGGTGCGGCTGTCGATCGGCATCGAGGACGTCGCCGACATCATCGCCGACCTTGATCAGGCGCTTGCGCGCATCGACTGACGTCTGCCTCCGGCGGGATTCGCGTCCCGCCGGCATCGTCCCAGACAAGTGTCGGCCCAGAGCCAGTGTCGGGCTGTTGCGTTTGTTGAGTCTTGAATCGGCATTCGATCGAACGCCGATTTTGCTCCACTGAACGGCGGAGGCGCATGTGTCTTCAAGTCTCAGGAAGCTGATCGGCACCGTCATCCTGGTGATCACCGTACCGGTCTACGCTCTCATCGCCATGGTCATCGCCGTGGCGGTGCTCCCCGGCGCGAACGTCTGGTGGCAACTGATCTACTATCTGGTGGCAGGCCTACTCTGGGTTCCGCCAGCAGGTGGCCTCATCGTCTGGATGGCCAAGGCGGACCACCACGTCTAGCTCTCCCCGAATGAGATCAGCTTGCAAGCTGACGCCAAAGGGGGACGGCGTTTGCTCAAGTTCGAGCGCACCCCGACAACGGACGCGACAATGCTGACGCGCCACGGCGCCGCCCCGAGGTGAGCGCCCTCGCCCATTCCCGTTTGGCGACGGTGGATCCGTCAATATCCATATTTGCAACTCACTCGCATTTGCATTAATCCGTATGGCCGAAAAGTGGATTTCCTTAATCAGGAAATTCGAACACCCATGGATTGCCTGAGCGCCGCTCCGCCGAGTTGCCGATAATCACCACTGCCGACCGATAAACCCGCAGAACGCCTCTCCTGGTCTCGCCCTGTTTACGGACGCGAGCAAGGAGCACCGCGTTTTGCAAAAGGAGCAAGAATGACCTCGCATACGTCCGCCTTGTTTGTCGCCGGGCTTCTGGCCCTCGCCGGTGCCCTGCCCACCCAGGCGTTGGCCGAGCCGACGAGCTATCCGCTGACCATCGATAACTGTGGGCGGACCGTCACCTATGCGAAAGCGCCACAGCGTGCCGTGGGGCTTGGTCAGAACAGCGCGGAAATCATGCTGGCCCTAGGCCTTGAGGAGCGGATGGTCGGCACCGCGTTCTGGCCGAGCAAGGTGCTCGACGAGTTCGCCGAGGCCAACGCCAAGGTGAAGCTTCTGTCCACCGAGTTTCCCAGCTTCGAGTCCGTTCTCGCCGAACGGCCGGACTTCATCGCGGCGGCCTTGCCCAGCCTCGTCGGGCCGAACAGCAAGGTGGCCAAGCGCGACGACTTCGAAAATCTGGGGATCGCGACCTATCTGTCGCCCAGCACCTGCCTCGACGCATCCGGCGCCAAGGACGTCTACGGCAGCCGTGCCACCCTCTGGACCTCGGAGCTGCTCTACAAGGAGATCGACGAGCTCTCGCGCATCTTCGACGTCGCCGACCGCGGCCAGAAGCTCATCGCCGACTTCAAGGCACGTGAAGCCGAACTGCGGGCCAAGGTGTCGACGGGCGAGCGCAAGCTCAAGTATCTGTTCTGGTTTTCAAGTCCGTCTCCGTCGGCCGATGCCTATCTCGGCGGCAAGAACGGCGCCTCGGGCTTCATCGCCAACCTGCTCGGCGGCGCCAACGCCCTCGACACCGAGACCGAATGGCCGACCCTCGGCTGGGAAGCCATCATTGCCGCCGATCCCGATGTCATCGTCATCGCCAGCCTCGACCGCAATCGCTGGGAGCTCGACAAGCCGGAAGCGAAGATCAAGTTCCTGACCACCGACCCCGCCGTCAGCCAGATGCGCGCGGTTCGCGATAAGGCAATCGTCGTCATGGACGGCCAAGCCATGAATCCCACCCTGCGCACCGTTTATGGCGCGGAACAAGTGGCCGCCCAGCTCAAAAGCCTTGGCTACCTGAAGTGATCCCAGCGAGATCCGCCGTCTGGCGTGTCGGCCTGGTCGCCGCCGCCGTCCTGGTGTCGCTTTCGATGGTCGCGCTGGTCATCGGTTTCAGCGTGGGGGTCGGCGACCTGCCGATCCCCCTTTCCACGACATTCAGCGCCCTGACCAATCGACTTGGATGGACGGCGATCGAGCTCGAGCCCATCCACGAGGCAGTGATCTGGGACTACCGTCTCAGTCGATCGCTGGTCGCAGCCTTCTGCGGCGCCGGCCTGGCGCTGTCGGGAGCGATCATGCAATCGCTTCTTCGCAACCCACTGGCCGAACCCTATGTGCTCGGCATCTCGGCCGGCGCCTCGACCGGGGCGGTGGCCATCTTCATCCTGGGCGTCGGCACCGGAGCCGTATCGCTGTCCGTCGGCGCCTTCGCCGGTGCATTCGGGGCCTTTCTGTTCGTTGCCCTTCTGTCCAACGGCACGCGCGGCGGCGCCGACAGGACCATTCTCGCCGGCGTGGCGGCGTCGCAGCTCTTCAACGCCGCCACCTCCTACATCGTGACCACTTCGGGCAACGCCCAGCAGGCGCGCGATGTGATGTTCTGGCTGCTCGGCAGTTTTGGCGGGGTCCGGTGGCCGGAGCTCGCCCTGGTCGCCTCTGTCATCGGGTTCGGGCTCGTTGCCTGCCTGATCTATGCCCGCAATCTCGATGCCTTCGCCTTCGGCGACGAAGCCGCCGCCGCCTTGGGGCTCAACGTCGGCAAGGTGAGGCTGCAGCTCTTTGCGCTCACGGCGCTGATGACGGCGACAATCGTCAGCATGGTCGGATCGATCGGTTTCGTCGGCTTGGTCGTGCCGCACGCGGTTCGCTTTTTCATCGGACCGCTCCACATCCGACTGCTGCCCGCCTCTTCGGTCGCCGGCGCCGTCTTCATGGTCCTCGCCGACATTGCCTCACGGCTGTTGGTTCCGGGCCAGACACTGCCGGTCGGCGTCGTCACGGCGCTCGTCGGCGTTCCGTTCTTCTCGGCCATCCTCTACCGGTTCAGGAGTCCGTCATGAGCGTATCCGCCGAGGGGGTCACCTGGAGGATCGGCAGGCGTGCCATCGTCGACGGCGTCTCGATCGATGTGCGTCCCGGGGAAACGCTGGGCCTGCTCGGCCCCAATGGCTCCGGAAAGACCTCGTTGCTCCGCCTGCTCGCAGGCTTGAGACAACCGCACGCCGGCCGGATCACCATCGGAGGCATGGACCTCCGAACGACCGAGCGTCGAGTCATCGCCAAGCGGGTGGCGTTTGTCGAGCAGCATGCGGCGACCAACGCCAGCCTCAAGGTGATCGACGTGGTCAAGCTGGGGCGCTTTCCTCACCGATCGCTGTTTTCCGGTTGGTCGATCGACGATCAGAACGCCGTCGAGGCCGCGCTCGAGAAAACGGGAATCGCCGGAATGCGCGACGCGCTCTGGCAGACCCTCTCCGGCGGAGAAAAGCAGCGTGTCCACATCGCGCGGGCGCTGGCTCAAACGCCGATGGAACTCTTTCTCGATGAGCCGACCAACCATCTGGATGTTCATCACCAGATCAGCCTGCTCCGTCTCGTCAGCGAGCTTCCGGTGACCAGCATCATCGCGCTCCACGACCTCAATCACGCCGCCATGTTCTGTGACCGCCTGATCGTCATGAAGGCCGGCAAGATCGCCACGGCGGGCAGCCCGGAGGAAGTGCTGACCGAGAACCTTCTGCGCGAGGTTTTCTCCGTCGAGGCCCGTATCGAGCCGTCACGTCATCATGCACGTCTACATGTTCACTACCTTCTCTAGTGGAGCGAATTTGACATTTGAGTCCCGCCTGACATAGAGCGCTCGCTCAAATGTCAAATTCAAAAGCTCCACTAACCCAATAACTTGCTAGTGGTTCTCTTGACCGAGACATTTGCTCTGGGGCCAGTATCACGCGGATGCAAATGTCTCGGTCGAACCACTAGAGTCTTGAGAAAGAGCGTTCGATGACGCCGGCCACATCCAATGACCGCCTCACCTTCTTCGACAGCGTGGTGGGGGGCATCACGCTTCGCCTTCTGGCAACGTTCCTCTTCGCGGCGATGAGCCTTTCGGTCCGCCTTGCGGCAATCGAGGCCCCGGTGGGGCAGATCATGTTCTGGCGCTCGGCCGTGGCTCTCGGACCGATCCTGCTTTACCTCTGGTGGCGTGGTGACCTGCCGCGCGGGCTGAGAACGAGACGCCCCTTGGGCCATCTCAAGCGCAGCATGCTCGGTGCTGCCGCCATGTTCTTCTCGTTCCTGTCGCTCGCTTACCTGCCGCTCTCTCTGGCGACCGCTCTCTCCTTTCTCGCACCGCTGATCACCATTCCGGTAGCGGTGACGCTTCTGCGCGAACGCCCCGGCGCCCTGGTCCTGTGGGCCACCGTTGCCGGCTTTCTGGGTGTCATCGTGATGCTGGTGCCGGCCTTCACCCGGCCCGAGGCGGCGGTGGAAACGCTGCTTGGCGTCGGAGCCGGCGTCCTCTGTGCCCTGACCACTGCCTTCGCCAAGATCGAGATCAAGAAGCTGACGGCGACCGAAACACCGGCCGCGATAGCCTTCTACTTCGCTGTGGTGTCTGCGCTCGGCGGCCTCCTCAGCCTGCCGTTTGGCTGGGCGGACACCTCGTCCTCCGGCTTGGCGGCCCTGATTGCTTCCGGGATCCTTGGCGGATTGGCTCACATAGCCATGACCGAAGCGATCGCCCGGGCTCCGGCGTCGACGCAGGCGCCCTTCGAGTATACGGCCATGATATGGGCGCTGCTTTTTGACCTCGTGGTGTTTGCCGCTGTTCCCGATGCCTTTGGCATTGTCGGCGCGCTTGCCATCGTGGCAGCGGCGGCAACGGTCGGCTTCCGGAAAGCGCCGGCCCCGGTTCGCTAGATGTAATCTTGTTCTCTTCGGTGAGGGGCGCTCAGGCTGCGATCTCGCCGGCCGGCATCGCCACGCGCGTGATGCTGGTAACGCCCCGGCGGCCGAGCGCGGCCAGAAGCGTGTCGACGGCGGTGGAGTCGGCCTCGCCGGTCAGCATGAGCTGTCCGGCAAGCCGGGCGAACAGCGAGAAGGCCGGATCGGCGCGCAGCCGCCCAAGATCGATCAGCACCAGATCGTAGGTCTGTTCCAGCGTTTCCAGCAGCATTGCCACGGATTCGGCGTCGTCGGCGAGCGCACCAAGGGAGCGACGACCGGGGCCGATCTCGTGGGCGCGCGAACTGGCATTGCGCTGGATGGCATCTGTGAAGTCAGCCTCTCCAGCCAGCAGTTCGGCAAGGCCCGGTTGGTCCTCGATACGCCGGCTCGCATCGACAACGACAATGCGCGCACCTTTGAAGCCACCGTCGCGGGCCAGTTCCTCGATAAGGCGGCGATTCTCACCACCCTCGCCGAAGCTTGCAACCGCGACCCGGCGCCGCTCGGCGAGATCAACAAGGCCGCTGGCAGGCGAAGCGGCCACGGCAGCAGCGAGCTTGGCAACCTCCGCTTTCGCCGCAGGTGTCTCAAGATCGGCGGATTTGGAGGCGACGGGTTCGGAAGCACCGACGGCAAGCGGAGCCTCTTCCGGCAACTCGCCGACTTCCCGACGACGCCAGCGGCGGTTGGCTGCGGCGGCCGCGCCCAAGGCGAGCACGGATAGCCCGGCAAACGCTCCCCCCATCCAAGGCGGAACGCTCACGGTCTGCTCGACCGGCGTCGCGCCTGAGACCAGCCGGGCACCGACACCACCATCCGTGCCCTGGAGCATCAGATAATCGTCAATGACCCGGTTGACGAAGCGTATGGCAAAGTCCCGGTTTTCGGCCGAGAAACGGATGTCGATCAACCGACCGTAGCCAGATGGCGCCGCCGAGAAGCCGGCCGCGAGCGCCTCGGTCAGCTTCTCATCCGGCGAAACGAGCTTGCCGGCGTTCCCCATGCCGACCGCCGCCAGCAGACTCAGATGAAGCGGCGGTTTGGCGACGGCGCCAACATCGGTCACGCCGAGTTCGGTGGCTGCCCGACGAAGGGCGTCACGCGACGTGATGAGCTTCACCTGCGCCGAGAGGAACTCGGAATCGGCGGCACTTTCCGTCGCGCTCATCCGATCGATGGCAAGACGGGCGCGAACCTCGACGCCCGACTGCAGTGACGAGAGAAGAGCTTGAGTCGCGATGGCCACGGAGGCGGCCAACGCGACCACCAAGACCTTCCGGCGCCATGAAGGCTGAAAGGCGGCCTGACGCGCGCCGTCACCCGCCTCACCGGCGGGCGGCGCACCGAACACGTTCGAGAGTCGAGCTTGCCTTTCCATGCGAAAAGCATGGGCGGGTATGGTAACCAGCCCGTTAAGCATCGCAAAAATGTTACCGAGGTTCCCCGATTATCGAGCCCCGGCACGACTTGATAAAGAACCGTTAAGCAGCGTTTTCCTTTCCTTAACCATGCCGGATTACGGTCGTTCACCGTATTCGCGCTGATTTCATGGGGACATTCGCATGCGGCGACGCGCCTTTCTCGGTCTGGCTTTGCTCGGCCTCGGCGCCTGCACGACCGCGCCCCGGCGACGGCCGGCTGGCGATGCTTCTCCGATTCCGGATGGACTCGTCGGCCCCTACCGCCTCGACAGCGGCGACAAGCTGCGCGTCACCGTCTTCGAACAGACGGCGCTCTCCGGCACCTTCTCCGTCGACCAGGCGGGCTACATCGCCTATCCCCTGGTCGGCAACGTCACGGCACGCGGTCTGACCACGCAAGAGCTGGCAGGCGCCCTCACCCGCGGCCTCAAGAGAGGCTATCTCAACAATCCCGACGTCACGGTCGAAGTCGACACCTATCGCCCCTTCTTCATCATGGGCGAGGTGCGCAACCCCGGCCAGTACAGCTACGTCAACGCGATGACCGTCGAGACTGCCATCGCCATCGCCGGTGGCTTTACCTCGCGCGCCAACGAGCGGGGCGTCGCCGTGTCGCGCCGCCTGAACGGCAAGATCTACACGGGTACCTTGCCACCGAACGCCCTGGTCAGACCCGGAGACGTGTTGCGGGTCGCCCAGCGGCTGTTCTGACGAGACATTGCCCATTGCGAGCGGCAGCTGCCGCTTTACTCCACTTCAGTCTTTTTAGCCCATCATGGCGGCTTCGTTCGCTATGATCAGCGGGGATGAATTGCCATGAGCGCCACAGAACCGGCCTCCGGGACCGCTTCCCACCTTCCAACGGCGGCGGAAGCCGTCGCTCGAAACTATCGTGACGCCTCCATCGCTCCTTCGCTGGTGAGCGGTGTCGCCGCCGCTTTCGAGGGGCTGTGCCTGTCCGTCATCGGTGTCGGCCTCCTGCCGCTGTTCTCGGTGTCGCTCACCGGCTTGACGGTCGCCATTCCGGTTGGCGCCGCTATCCTGACTCTGCTCGTCGCCCAGCTCCTTGGCGCCAACGACCTGTCGTTCCTGCGCCGCCATTCTCAGCGGTTCGCCAAGCTTCTGGTCGCCTGGTCGAGCGTCTTCGGCTTCGTCTCGGTCATGCTGATCATTGGCGACGGCGTGCCCGACGTCGCCCGCCTGTGGTTTCCGGCCTGGTATGTGGCCGGCGTGATGGCGCTCGGCCTTGCCTCGGCGGTCACGACGCTGGTGACGCGCCGGCTGACCCGTGCCGGACGCCTGCAAAAGCGGGCCGTCATTCTGGGCGGTGGCTCCATGGCCGAGTCCCTCATCACGGCGCTGGAAGAGACCGGCGGCAACGAACTCGCCATTCTCGGCATTTTCGACGATCGCAACGACGATCGCAGCCCGGAGAATCAGCAAGGCTTTCCCAAGCTCGGCAACACGTCGGATCTCGTGGACTTCGCCCGCCTCGCCGCCGTCGACCTTGTGATCGTCGCCCTGCCGGCCACCGCCGAAGTTCGCATCCTGCAGCTTCTGAAAAAGCTCTGGGTGCTGCCTGTGGACATTCGTCTGTCCGCCCATTCGAGCAAGCTGCGCCTTCGGCCGCGCTCCTACTCCTACATCGGCCGTGTGCCCTTTCTCGACCTTTTCGACCGGCCGATCACCGGCTGGTCGCAGGTGTCCAAGCGCGTGTTCGACGTCACAATCGCCACCCTCGCCATCGTCGCGCTGTCGCCGGTGATGATCGGCGCAGCCATCGCCGTCAAGATGACCTCCAAGGGGCCGATCCTGTTCCGCCAGCCGCGCTACGGCTTCAACAACGAGGTGATCTCGGTGATGAAGTTCCGTTCGATGTACGCCGATCAGGCCGACATCAAGGCGGAGAAGGTGGTGACGCGTGGCGATCCGCGCGTGACGCCGGTCGGCCGCTTCATCCGCAAGACATCGATCGACGAACTGCCGCAGCTGTTCAACGTGCTGAAAGGCGACCTGTCACTGGTCGGCCCGCGTCCGCACGCCGTCAATGCCCATACCGCGCACAAGCTCTGGGAAGAGGTGGTCGACGGTTACTTCGCCCGCCACAAGGTGAAGCCCGGCGTCACCGGCTGGGCGCAGATCAACGGCTGGCGCGGCGAAGTCGACACGCCCGACAAGATTCAGGCGCGCGTCGAGCACGATCTCTACTACATCGAAAACTGGTCGGTGCTGTTCGACCTCTACATCCTCATGCTGACGCCGGTCCGCATCCTCAACCAGGAAAACGCCTACTGAAGGGGCGAAACGTCGCGGGCGGCGCGGAAGTCGACGCCGAGCCCGAGCGCGTCGGAAACCACGACCGTTCCCTCGGCCACCGGCGCGGCAACTGTGACACCGCGCAGGAGACGCAGACAGTCGAAGATGCGCTCCTTGGGCACCGGCGTTGCCGAGACAACCGGCAACAGCGCCAGACCGCCGCCGGACACCCGCACCGTCGTCGTCACCATGCGCTTGGGCGAGACGACCTCCTCGGCGGCATAGGCGAGTCCCTTGTTGCAGGTGAAGCCGGACATCTCCGCCACGGTGCCGTTCTCGACGATCACCTCGCCGCCGCAACCGATCGGGCAGCCGATGCACTGAATGGCGTGAACCACGCGTTCCATCATGCCTCCTCCTCGATCGCGTCTTCCGCCTCGATCTTTTCGGGCGCCGGCACGACCCGGAACTCCAGCGTCTGGGCGTCGCCGATCTTGCGAACGGGAATGTCGGCGACGATCATCTCGCTCGGCTTCACCACCCTGAGCTTGCGCTCAAAGGCGAGCACGCCGTCGGCCCAGAACTGCAGCAGCGACGCGCCCATCGGCTTGGCCGCCCGGAAATAGAATCGGGTGCTCATCTTGCCGGGCTCGAAGGCGGAAAGGCGTTGCGGCACGACGGTGCGCAGCCCCTCCCCCGCCGTGACGGATCGCTCGGGACCGGCCGCGGGAAGTTCGCCGCTGGCATGACGCGCCGCCGAACGGCCGGCGATCGCCGCCTCCTCGGACACCCAGTCGACGAGATCATGGACGTGCAGCACGTTGCCGGCGGCAAAGAAGCCGGGAATTGACGTCTGGCGGAACTGGTCGACCTGGGCGCCGCTGGTGACAGGATCGAGGGCAAGACCTGCTGCCCGTCCGAGTTCGTTTTCGGGAATGAGACCGACGGAGAGCAGCACGCAGTCGCACGACACGTCGAAGGCCGTGCCGTCGATCACCTCCAGCCTGTCGTTGACCTTCGACACGGTGACGCCGGTCACCCGGTCTTTGCCGTGGATGGCCGTCACCGAGTGGCCGAGATAGAGCGGGATGCCGAAGTCTTCCAGGCACTGGACGATGTTGCGCGTCAGCCCGTTGGAATAGGGCATGATCTCGAAGACGGCCTTCACCTTGGCGCCCTCGAAGGTCATGCGGCGGGCCATGATCAGGCCGATGTCGCCGGAGCCGACGATCACCACGTCCTTGCCCGGCAGGTAGCCCTCCATGTTGACCATGCGCTGGGCGGCGCCGGCCGTGAACACGCCGGCCGGACGGCTGCCCGGCGTGCGAATGGCGCCGCGCGTCCGCTCGCGACAGCCCATGGAATAGACCACCGACTTCGCCCTGACGACCGTCATCCCGGCATGCGGACTGACCGAGGTGATGACACCACCGGGCTCGGCTGCGAGTACCGTGGTATCGAGCCAAACGTCGATGTCCGTCGCCTTGACCATGTCGATGTAACGATGGGCATAGCCCGGCCCGGTCAGCTCCTCCTCGAAGCGGCGGAGGCCGAAGCCGTTGTGAATACACTGCTGCAGGATGCCGCCGAGCTCGCGGTCGCGCTCGATGATCAGCACGCGTTCGGCGCCGTTCTCCCGAGCCGCCAGTGCGGCCGCCATGCCGGCCGGACCGCCACCGATGGTCACCACGTCGTAGGATAACTCACGCATGGACGCCCTCCCCGGCTTCAAGATCGGCGCGCGAGAGAAAGAGCCAGGAATCGGCCGAGTCCTTGCGAACGGCGGTCACGGGAATGCCAAGCTCGCGGGCAAGAATCGCCGTGACCCTCGGCCCGCAGAAGCCGCCCTGGCAGCGACCTGCGCCGGCGCGCACCCGCCGCTTGACGCCGTCGACGGTGCGCGCACCGCAAGGCGCCAGGATGGCCGCGACGATCTCCGCCTCGGTGATCGTTTCACAACGACAGATGACGCGCCCGAACAGCGGATCGGCGGCAATCAGCTCCGCCTGCGTCGTGCGGTCCATCTCGTGGAAGCGCGGTTTTGCGGGATTGACCGGCACGAAGCTCGCTTTCGACCTGAGCCTGAGGCCGACGTCCTGCAGCACCTCGACCATGACCTCGCCAATGGCGGGCGCCGAGGTGAGGCCGGGCGACTGGATGCCGGCGGCATGAACGAGACCACGGGCAGCCGGCGACGGACCGATCACGAAGTCCTTGCCGGCGGCGGCACGCAAGCCGGCGAACTCGGTGATCGCCGTGCCGAGCGGCAGGGTCGGCATGATGCGGCGGGCGCCGGCGATGATGCCGGCCAAGCCGCCTGCCGTCGTCTCCCTGTCCTCGGGGTCGTCGATCTCGGTGGCATCGGGGCCGATGAACACGTTGCCGTGCACGGTGGGCGACACCAGGATGCCCTTCGACACCTTGTCGGGCGTCGGGAACAGCACCGTGTTGACCAGTTGGCCGACGCTGCGGTCGAACAGGATATACTCGCCCCGGCGCGGCTTGATGGTGAAGCTGTCGTCTCCGGCGAGACGGGCGATCTCACCCGAATGAAGGCCGGCGGCGTTGACGACGAAACGCGTTGCAACGCGACCACGCGTCGTCTGCACCGCCACGACCTGCCGATCTGCCACATCGAGCCCCGTCACGGCGCATTCGGTGACGATGCGCACGCCATTGCGAATGGCGTTCTCGGCGAAGCCGACGGTGGCGAGAAACGGACAGACGATGGCGCCGGTCGGCGCCCATAGCGCGCCGGCCACGTCGGGCGAAATGTTCGGTTCGTGGGCGAGAACCTGCTCCCGCGACCAGATTTCGAGACCCGGCACGCCATTGTCGATGCCGCGATGGCGGAGGTCGGCCACGGTCTCCATCTGGGCGGCATCCTTGGCCACCACCAGCGACCCCGTCGCCTTGCGCGGAATGCCGAGCCCCTCGGATAGCTCGGCATAGAGCCGGGCGCCCTGCACGTTGAGCCGCGCCTTCCAGGTGCCGGGCTCCGCGTCGAAACCGGCATGCAGAATGCCGCTGTTGGCCTTGGAGGTGCCGGTGGCGACGTCGGGAGATCGTTCGATCATCAGCACCGAGAGGTCGAAACGCGATAGCGCGCGGGCAATGGCGCACCCCACCACACCGCCGCCGATGACGACGACATCTGCGCTATCCGGAACCGGCCCCGCCCCGAAACTGCCTGCCATGCCCTTCTCCCTCGCAGGGCTGACGATGTCGCGTCCGGCGCGATCTCGTCCACCCGTCATCAAGTTCGATTGCTTTTCGTTTTGGTTCGCTTTCTCTTTCGTATCATTTCAAACGAAAGTTTCGGATCGGTATGAACGCCTAGATCCCCGCCCTCGGCCTCCTGAAAGCGACAACGCCGCCCTCCCCTTCAGGAAGACGGCGTCGTTCTCGATCAAGGGCGTCGCCGGTTCACCGCCGGCGGCGCCGGACACATCAGGCCGACAACGCCTGCGCCACCTCGCCGGCATCGTCGCCGACGATCAGATGATAGTTCGCCGCCCCGAGCGTGGCGACGGCTCGCACGCCGGCCTTCTTGACCAGCGACTGGTCGAACCGCTTGGGATCGGCCACCTCGACGCGGACGCGGGTTCCCGACACCGCCTCGACCGAGACGATGTTGGCGCGTCCACCCAGTGCATCGACCACCTGGTCGGCCTTCAGCCGGGCGGCAACCGACGGCACCCCCGCGGAGGGACTGACGGCGGCCGGCGCGGTAGCGGCAGCCGGAGCGGCGGCACCGGCGGGCTGAGTGCGCAGATACTCCTCCATGTCGGTCTTCATGTTCTCCGACTGGGTGCCGAAGATCACCTGCAGACCCTGGCCGACCACCATGACGCCGGCGGCGCCCATTTCCTTGAATGTCGCCTGGTTCACCTTGGCGATGTCGGCGACACCGACGCGCAGGCGAGTGATGCAGGCATCGAGATTGGTGATGTTGCTAGCGCCACCGAAGGCGGTCACCAGCTTGCGGGCGGTGGCGAAGCGATCGTTGCCGTCAAGCGCCTCGGCGGCCGTCTCCACGCTGGCGACGGCGTCATCCTCGCGGCCGGGAGTCTTGAGGTCGAACTTCAGGATGGCGAAGCGGAACACCCCGTAATAGATGGCCGCATAGATCGGCCCGAGGATCAGCGTCATCCACCAGTTATGGGCGTTGGAGCCGAAGACGTTGAACAGCAGGAAGTCGATGCCGCCCTGCGAGAAGGTGAAGCCCATGTGGATGTCGAGCGTGTTGGCCACGAACTGGGTGGTGGCGGCGAGCACGGCATGAAGGGCGTAGAGGGCTGGGGCGACGAACAGGAACGAGAACTCGATCGGCTCGGTGATGCCGGTCAGGAACGAGGTCAGCGCGGCCGAGATCATCATGCCCATGACCTTGAGCCTGTTTTCCGGCTTGGCCGTGTGGGCGATGGCGATGGCGGCGGCCGGCAGGCCCCACATCTTGAACAGGAAGGCGCCCGACAGGATGCCGGCGGTGGGATCGCCCGCGAAGAAGCGGTTGATGTCGCCATGGACCACCTTGCCGGCGGCGTCGGTGAAGGACCCGATCTCGAAGAAGAACGGCACGTTCCAGATGTGGTGCAGGCCAAAGGGGATCAGCAGACGCTCGACGAAGCCGTAGACCGTGGCGGCAAGACGCGGATCGTTTTCCGCCGCCCAGTGCGAGAACACGTCGATGCCGGCCTGAACGGGCTGCCAGACGAAGGACAGCACCACACCGGCAACGATGGCCGCGACACCGGTGATGATCGGCACGAAGCGCTTGCCGGCGAAGAAGCCGAGATAGGACGGTAGCTGGATGCGGAAGTAGCGGTTGAACAGCGACGCCGCGATGGCGCCGATGATGATGCCGCCGAACACACCGGTGTCGATGGTCGGCACCGTCTTGCCGGCCAGCACCGGCACGTCCAGGAACACGGCCATGGCGCTGAGCGTCGCGGTCATGACGAAGTAGCCGACCACGGCGGCGATGGCGGCGACGCCGTCATTCTTGGCGAGGCCGAGGGCGACGCCGACGGCGAAGATGATCGGTAGGTTGCCGAAGATGGCGTCGCCACCCTTGGCCATCACCTGCGACACGATCTCGGGCAGGAAGGAGAAGTTGGACGCGCCGATACCGAGCAGAAGGCCGGCGACGGGCAGCACGGCTACGGGCAACATCAGCGCCTTGCCGATCTGCTGCAGCACTCCGAAGGCTGATTTGAACATGGTTGGAAACCTCTGGGATTAAGCTTCGGGCCAGGACTGGGCGAGCATGCGGCGCACCGCCTCGCCGGATTCGAGGGCGAGCGCCGCTTCGGCGACCGCCTTGCACTTGGTCATGTCGAGGGTGCGCACCATCGCCTTGATCTCGGCGATCGAGCCTGCCGTCGCCGACAGCTCGGTGACGCCGAGGCCGATCAGCACCGGCGCCGCCAGCGGGAAGGAGGCGAGCGAGCCGCAGACGCCGACCCAGCGGCCGTGCGCCTTCGCTCCCTCGGCCGCCAGTTGGATCAGCCTGAGCACCGCCGGATGGAAGGGATCGAGCTGCTTGGCGAGGCGGGGATTCACCCGGTCGATCGCCAGCGCATACTGGGCAAGGTCGTTGGTGCCGACCGACAGGAAGTCGGCCTCGGCGGCCAGCATCCGTGAGATCAGAGCCGCCGAGGGAACCTCGACCATGATGCCGACCTCGATCGGCGCGGTGCGGCCGAGCGCCTTAATCTCCTCGTCGATCACCTTGCGCACCTCCCTGAGGTCGGCAAGCGTGGCGATCATCGGCAACAGGATCTTGGTCTGGCCATAGGGCTTCACCCTGAGGATGGCGCGGATCTGCGTGCGGAGCAGTTCCGGCTGCCAGAGGCTCATGCGCACACCGCGCAGACCGAGGGCGGGGTTATCCTCCTTCGGCAGGTTGGCGTAGGGCACATCCTTGTCGGCGCCGGCGTCGAGGGTGCGGATGATCAGCGGCCGTCCCTTCAAGCCATCGGCGATGGCCTGATACTGGGCGTACTGCTCGTCTTCGCTCGGCGCCGAGGTGCGGTTGAGGAACAGGAACTCTGACCGCATCAGGCCGCAGCCCTCGGCGCCGCTCTCAAGCGCCACGGCAACGTCTGCGGGGCCGCCGAGATTGGCGACCACCTCGATCCGCCTGCCGTCGGCCATGTAGCAATCGTCCTGCGTGGCGGCGCGATTGGCGGCAAGACGTTCGCGACGACGAACCACGGCGGCACGGACATCGGCCAGCTCGTCCGCCGGCGGGTTGATCCGCACGGCCGCCTGGTCGGCGTCGAGGACCACCGGCTGCCCATCGGGCACGCACAGCACGCCGACGCCGGCGGCGACGACGGCAGGGATGCCCTTCGACGCCGCGAGGATCGACACATGCGCCGTCGGACCGGCATAGGCCAGCACGATGCCGGCCACCTTGGTGAGGTCGAGGTCGGCGAACTGAGACGGCAACAGGTCCGCGGCGAAGATGACGGCGTCATCGGGCAGCACCGTTGCGGACCCGGACACGCCCAACAGAATGGCCAGAACGCGCCGACGGACATCCTCCAGATCGATGGCCCGCTCGGCCAGCACCGGGTTGCCGAGCTTGCGCAGGGCGGCGACCTGACGGTCGATGGCCGTCTTCCAGGCATAGGCGGCGCTCTTGCCGTCGCGGATCATCGTCCAGGCCGCATCGCGCAGATCGGGATCCTCGACGAAGGACAAGTGGGCTGTGAGGATCTCGGCCTGCTGCCCCTTGCTCTCGGCAATCTTGGCGCCGAGATCGGCCGCGGCCGTCTTGAGCGCGGCGCGCAGCTCCTTGATCTCTTGCTCGACGTCGGCGCCGGCCTCGGAAACCTCGAAGTCTTCGGAGGTGATGCGAACCGACACGCCGGCAGCGAGCCCCGGCGAGGCCGTCGTACCCTCGATGGTCTTGGCGACACCCGGCCCCCAAAGCTCGGGCGCTTCGGTGGCTGCCGACGAGTCTACTTCCGGCGAGGCGGCTTTCGGCGCGGAGATGGGAACAGTCGCTGCCGGAACTTCCGGCCCGCCCAGCAGCGCGGCGATACGGTTTGCAACCTCAGCGCCATCGGCTCCCTTGGCCTCGATGGTCAGCTCGTCATTGTGCTGGGCGCCGAGCAGCATCAGCCCGACCGGGCTGGCAGCACTCGCCTTGCGGTCGCCGAGACGGATGATGACTTCGGCGCTGCCGGACTTGGCGGCCTCGGCGATCAGGCCGGCGGGCCGGGCGTGGATTCCATGCGGATCGGCGATGCGGACCTTGACGACGATCACCTCGCCATCGGAAGCGTTCGCCTGAGACGCTACCGCTTCGCCCTTCGCTTCGATGACGGCCACGTCGTCACCGCTCGCGATCTCCCGATCGACGGCGGGAACGGAGAGCGTGAAGCGCTCGCCGTTGGTCAGCACCACCGGAACCACCAGGCTGCGCACCAACTGCGAGATGACGTCCATGTCGAAGCTGATCAGCGGATCGCCGGCCTTGACCCTGTCGCCCTCGGCCACGTGGGGTGTAAAGCCATCGCCCTTGAGCGCTACGGTGTCGAGGCCAATGTGCATCAGCACCTCGGCGCCGTCGTCCGCCCTCAGCGTCACCGCGTGGTGGGCGCGATGGAGCGAGGTGACCACGCCGTCGAACGGCGCGCGTAGCGTCGCGTCGATCGGGTCGATGGCAAAGCCGTCGCCCAGGATTCGGCCGCTGAACACCGGATCGGGAACGTCGGCGATGGAGCCGAGCCAACCGCCGATTGGAGCCCGCAGGTAAAGTCTGTCCTTCGCATCAAGCGACTTGCCGCCGCCGGATGCGTTCTTCGAGTGATCAACCACGTCAAGACTCCGTCAGATCCTGGGTTTCTCCATCAGGCGGCGTGTCGCCCTGTTTGGTTCTTTCATGCGTGCCATCGGCTGGTGCCGGTGACAGTCATCGTCGCGGCGGCGCCTGGGCACTGTCGCGAAAGATCAGATCGACCGGCCAGACTTCAGAAAGAGAGGCCGGATCGGCACCGCCGACCAACGCGGCGGCCAACTCCGCAACGCGCCCCCCGGCGGACCGGATCGACTATTTGGTTGTTGTGAGAGCCGGCTCGAACGCCTCCGGCCGTATGGTTGCGAGGCCGTCGTCATGGGCGATGACCGAAACGTCCCGGCCGATCCTGAGACCGCAGTCGCCGATCGCCCGGCAACAACCGGAGGCCAGGAACATCGATGCGCAGAGAAAGGCGGTCGGCACCGTCGGCAGGGCCAGCAGCGCGCGCGTGGCTCGATAGCCATGATCCTCGGTCGCAGGGCCAGCCATGAACAAACCGGCTTCGGCAGTCAGTCCCCGACGGTCGAGGGCGGTGTGCCAGCCAACCATGCGTTGTTCCGACGCCGATAGATCGGCCGGACCACTGACCAGCGCGATCGCCCTGTGACCAAGACCGGTGAGCAGATCGACGGCGCGGCGCACGCCGTCCTCATGATCGATGTCGAGATGCGGATAGACAAGCGAGCCCGCCGTACGGCCGCAGGTCACCGCCTGCAGGCCGAGGTGCGACAGCAGCCGAATGCGAAGATCCTCGACCTTGAGGTTGGCGAGAATCATCACGTCGACCGCCTTGGCGCGCGCAAGTCGGCGATAGCCAGCCTCCTCGCCGTCGAAGGTGGCGTTGACATAGAGATCGCGCCCGCAACGCCCTGCCCCGTCGGCAAGCCCGGCCAGAAACTCGGCAAACACCGGATCGGCCATCTCGCTGGAAGCGCCCGGTAGAACGACGCCGAATGCACCTGACTCGCCGGTGGCAAGCCGCTTGGCACTGATGTTGGGCGTGTAATTGAAGCGCCGGGCAGCCTCCTGCACGCGAAGGCGCGTCTCCTCGTTGACTTCGGAGAAGCCGTTGAGAGCCCGGCTCACCGTCGTCTTCGACAGACCCAGATGCTGTGCCAGCTCCCTGAGATTCACCTCAGCGCCTCCGAACCAAGGCCGGCTGAGATGAATCTTGGCGCCATCTCGAACCGGTTTGGGAACTCCATCCGTGCCCATATCGTCGCTTTTCCCGGAAAACAACGCCTAAGGGGCCCGAACGAACAGATTATTTCGGACGGAGAAATAAAACATATCGAACCGGTTTGGAAGATCGGTACAATACCGGGCGTCACAGCGAACGAAGCCAGCTGGGACCAGCAGTGCGTCCAAGCGGCCTTTTCCATGCACGCAGAGGGAGATCGCGGACGTCAGCGTCGGTCATCGGCCGGCCACAGGCCAAACCGCTCTCGTTCATCACCGTCGCTTTGCTAATGGGGGAATGAATGGTCGGGCAGAGAGGATTTGAACCTCCGACCCCGTGTCCCCCAGACACGTGCGCTAACCAGGCTGCGCTACTGCCCGTCCCATCATCGTCTGGCGTCGTCCGCCGGACGGGAGGGATTTAGCCGGTTCGCCCCGGCGGGACAAGTGCTAATTTCACCCTTCCCCACCGGACGGCTCGTCAGCGCGTCTGATCCAGGAGACGCTTGCACTCCAGAAGCTCGAACAGCGTCGACTGCAGGCGCCTGATATCCTCTCGCGACAATCCGCTCGAGCCGGCCGACGCCGCGTGTTCCGGCGTTGCGCGAAAACGCTCCATGAATCGAAAGCCGCCGCGATTGGTGCTTTCCGGCAGAATGCCGGCCGGCAGCGGCTCCTCTTCCACCTCCGGCGCACGCGTCGGCGGTGGTTCCATCCGAGGCTCGGCGCGCGCCGCGGAGCGCTGTGGCAGCACAGGCTCCAGCTCGGGCTCCTCGGCTTCGAAGACCGCCTCTTCCACCGGGGAATCGGGTTCGTCCGATATCTCCCCGTTCGGAACCACGGGAATCGGTTCGCCTGGATGGCGCCAGACCTCCATGACGAAACGGGCGCCCTGTTCCTTCAGGATGCGCTGGACGCCCTTGATCGTGTAGCCTTCGCCGTAGAGAAGATATTGGATGCCGCGCAACAGCTCGACATCATCGGGGCGATAATAGCGGCGCCCGCCGCCGCGCTTCATCGGCCGGATCTGGCTGAACTTGGTTTCCCAGAATCGCAAGACGTGCTGCGGAAGATCGAGCTCCTCCGCAACCTCGCTGATTGTCCTGAACGCGTCCGTTGCCTTTTCCACGCCGCCGCTCGACCTGATGCCGTACTCAGTCTCAAAAGACCGGATTCGCAAAGCGCCCTACTATAGAAGCGACAGACGAAAGAAGCCAAGCCCGATATCGCATCAACGCGAAGATCGGCTGCTAGCAAACTGTATTTCAATGAAGTTTCGAAGTGGCCGGCCCACTGCCGGCCCTCTCTCAATCGTCGCCCTGAACGGACGAACCGTCCCCGCCGTTGATTTCCGTCTTCAGCACATTGCTGGGCTTGAACACCAGCACACGCCGAGGAAGAATCGGAACTTCTTCACCCGTCTTGGGGTTGCGACCGATGCGCTCGGTCTTAGAACGGACAGAAAACGTACCGAAGGAAGACAGCTTCACGGTCTCGCCCGTCACCAGGCAATCAGCGATCTCGCGCAGCACCGATTCGACGAGTTCAGCGGACTCGCTCCTCGACAGACCAACCTTCTGGTACACGGCCTCGCAAAGATCGGCGCGGGTTACGGTTTTGCCCCCCATGGATCGCAAGCTCCCGTTGTTCCAGTCGACCGTGGATCTGGCCGACGGTCGAGATCCAAAGACATAGCGCACGAACGTAGTGCCAGATACGGATGCGGTCAATGCATTTTTCGCGCAAGTCTTTCCAAACAAACAAAAAACCGCAGCATGCTACCAACGGAGGATAACGGCTCCCCAGGTGAGGCCGCCGCCGACTGCTTCGAACAGGATCACGTCGTCGCGCTTGACCTTGTTCGAACGCACCGCGAAGTCGAGAGCCAGCGGAATGGTCGCCGCCGAGGTGTTGGCGTGCCCTTCAACCGTGACGATCGTCTTCTCAAGGGGAATGCCGAGCTTCTTCGCCGAGCCCTCGATGATGCGGCGATTGGCCTGATGCGGGATGAACCAGTCGATGCTCGCCCCGTCGAACCCGGTCGCCTCGAACACCGACTTGATGACGTCGCCGACCCCGCCGACCGCAAACTTGAACACTTCCTGGCCGTGCATGCGCACGTGGCCGGGGGCGCCGGTCATCGACGGCCCGCCGTCGGTGCACAGCTTGTCGACATGACGCCCGTCGGCCCGGAGGCTGGTGGCGAGAAGTCCGCGATCGGCTGTCGTGCCCTCGCCCTCTTCCGTCCCGAGCACCACCGCGCCAGCCCCATCGCCGAACAGCACGCAGGTGGTGCGATCGTTCCAGTCGAGGATGCGCGAGAAGGTATCGGCGCCAATCACCAGCGCCTTGCGGGCAAGGCCGGTGCGGAGCAGGCTGTCGGCAACGCTGAGGGCGTAGATGAAGCCGGAACACACGGCTTGCAGATCGAAGGCGAAACCGTGGGTGACGCCGAGCTTGCGCTGAACTTCGACCGCCGACGAGGGAAAGGTACGGTCGGGCGTTGCCGTCGCCAGCAGCACCAGATCGATCTCGTCGACGGAGACGCCGGCGGCCTCGAGCGCCTTGGCAGCGGCGGCGGTCGCCAGATCGGACGTCATCTCGCCATCGGCGGCGACATGGCGCTCGCGAATGCCCGTACGCTGAACGATCCATTCGTCCGTCGTGTCGACAAGCTTGGTGAGGTCTTCGTTGGTCAGAATCTTGGCGGGCAGGTAGCTTCCCGTGCCTAGAATGACGCTGCGGATCACGCTCAGCTTCCTTTCTCGCCGGCGGCAAGGCTGATCGCCGCCTGCTCCCGGTAATAGTGTGCAAGGTCGGTCTCGATCTTGCTCATCAGGCCGTTGCGGGCCATGTCGTAGCCAAGGTCGAGCGCGGCCGCAAAGCCGAAAGCGTCGGTGCCGCCATGGCTCTTGATGACGATGCCGTTCAGCCCAAGGAAGACGCCGCCGTTGTACTTGCGCGGGTCCATCTTCTCCCTGAGCCCCTGGAAGGCGCCGCGCGCCAGCAGATAACCGACGCGTGTCATCCACGTGCGTCCCAGCGCCGTGCGCAGATAGCTCGTCAGCTGCTTGGCCGTGCCCTCCGCCGTCTTGAGGGCGATGTTACCCGCGAAACCCTCCGTGACGATCACGTCCACACGGCCGCGGCCGATGTCGTCGCCCTCCACGAAGCCTTCGTACTGAAGGTTGGCAAGGGCCGTTTCCTTGAGGATCTGGCCAGCCGCCCGCACTTCTTCGTTGCCCTTGACGTCCTCGACGCCGACGTTGAGCAGGCCCACCGAGGCGACCTCGGTGTGAAAGAGCGCGCGGGCCATGGCAGCACCCATCACGGCAAAGCCGATCAGCTGCTGCGCATCGGCGCCGATGGACGCCCCGACGTCGAGCACGATCGATTCCGACTTGAGGTTGGGCCAGAGCGCCGCGAGCGCCGGGCGCTCGATGTTGGCCATTGTCCTGAGGCAAAACTTGGACATTGCCATCAAGGCGCCGGTGTTTCCGGCGGAGACGGCAAAATGCGCCTCGCCCTTCTTCACCGCTTCGATCGCCCGCCACATGGACGACTTCCACCGGCCGTGGCGCAAGGCGCTGGACGGCTTCTCGTCCATGGCCACGGTGATCTCGCAGTGATGAAAGCGGGAGGCGGCCTTGACCCTCGGATACTGCTCCAGAACCGGAAGCACCACCGCCTCGTCGCCAAACAGTTCGTAGCGGAGATCCGGACGCCGCGTCAGCTCGAGGTCAGCGCCGGCGAGCGTCACCGACGGCCCGAAGTCGCCGCCCATGACGTCGATGGATATGATAAGGGGTTCGGCCATAAGTCCTCGGAAACGCGGCGACCGCCGAAATTGATCGGGCGGGAAGATAACCATTCCCCCCCAGGAAACAACATCAAAATGCGCGTCGTCCGCCCCCGGACCACGCGGCGTCGGTCAGGATGAGGGCTTGTCCTTCAGCGCGGCGAGGCCGGCGAACGGCGATTCGGCCTCGTCCTCGCTGCCGTCGTCCTCGATGAACGGCGTGAACTCGACGCCTGGCTTGCGCGGATAAGGGTCGAGGCCGACGGCGATGAACTCGGTGGTCAGCACGCCGAGATCGACCGTCGATCCCAGGATCGGTTCCGGCGGATCCTCGGCATCGATATCGACGTCGATCTCCTCGCTGACCGGCTCGATTTCGCTCTCCGGCAAGTACCGAAGGTCAACGATCTCATGGATGCTCTCGGGCACCGGATCGAGGGTGACGACGCAGGCCTGCTCCACTTCCGCCCGCACCTCGCCCACGACCTTGAAACCGGTCTTGCGGAACGGCGAAATGGTAAACTCGGCCGAAGCGCTCGCCACCTTCACGATGCCCAGCGCGTCGGCCATGGCCTCGCACTCGGCCGGGCTGGCCTGGAAAGCCACCGGCGTTCCGCGCGGCTGAACGCCGCTCCATGCGAAGACGCGAGAGAATGGGATGTCGGCTTTTGCAGTCATGGCTTGGTATCCGAAAGTGCCGGCTTGCCGGCGGAAATGGGGCGTTGAATCGAGGAAGGCAAGCCCCCTGTCACAAGTTCGTTCACCGGCACGTCGTCAAGTCCCTGGGCGAAGCCGCGTATATGGACGGCAAGACGGGCAACCTGATCGGGCTCGATCGCCAGCCCCCCGTAGACATTGCGCGCGAGCACCTCGGCCAGCGCACCCGGCTGCTCGGAGCCGAGCGCCGCAACCGTCGCCTCCGTCCGGCCATAGAACGCGCCGACGACCTTCTTGAGACGACGCTTGAGGCCGCTGTCGTCATAACCGATCTCGCGCATCGACCGTTCCATGTCGTCGATGAAGAGTTCGCTGAGCTGGCGCGCCGTCTCGCGGCCGGCGTCGTCCCGCGACAGGCGATGAACGGCAAGGCCGACATGCAGCATCAGCATTTCGAGCCGCCCCTCCACGGTATCGGCAACCCCGAGCTCGGCGTAAAACACCTGATGACGCGAGACCTGCATCAAGGCCTCGTAGAACGAAGCGACGCGAGACGATCTCTTCCGCCCGAAAAGGCCGAACACCATAGTTTTGCCGTTTCCTTCCCCGAAGACCGATTTCGGCGTGGTGATCGACAGGAAACCGCGCCCGGCGCACGAATTGACGTTGCCTCGTGACCTAGCGCAAGGTAACCAAGTTGCCAAGCGTGGAAGTCGGGACAATGCTCGAAGCCGTGCCGACGGCTTCCGGTGCCAGACGGCGTCGCGCGGAATATCGGCCGAGGGCCAAGGCCCGTCGGCACACGAGGCGGAAGATAACACGGCGGTCGCTTTTCGGGGTGGTCGTCCGCGATGTGGTAATGAGTGCCGGGAGGCTCATGTGAAGTTCAGCCGGAGTGTACGCCCGTCGGGCATGATGTTTGGTCTGAAGGGCGCCGCCATCGCCCTGCTGACGGCCGTCTCGGTGTCGGCTTGCGGTACGCCGCCGGTCCAGCACGGTTACGTGCTGTCCGAGGACGCCCTGGCCCAGGTGCCGGTCGGCTCGTCGCGCGAACAGGTCCTTCTGGTGCTCGGCTCGCCCTCGACGACCTCGACGCTTTCCGGCGACACCTTCTACTACATCTCCCAGACCATCGATGAGAACCCGCTCATGGGGCGCTCGGTCACCGACCAACGCGTGCTCGCGGTCTATTTCGACGAAAATGGCCTGGTCAAGCAGATCGCCAACTATGGTCTCAAGGACGGCAAGGTGTTCGACTTCATCGAACGCAAGACCCGCACCGGCGGCGCCGACCTCAATCTCATCAGCCAGATCTTCAAGGGTGTCGGCCGTGTCAATCCGCTCGGCGGTCTGAACTGAGCCATCCCGCCCGGACGAACAGGGGCGCGGCATCGACCGCGCCCTTTTTATGGCCTCAGCCCCTGCGTCCGGAGAACATCGTCGCCGTGTAGACCACCAGCGCCGCCCAGATGAACATGAAGGCGACGAGCTTGCCGATCGAAAACGGCTCGTGGAACACGAAGACGGCTGTCAGGAAGATCATCGACGGCGCGATATATTGCATGAGGCCGATGGTGGAGTAGCGCAGAAGCCGCGCGCCATAGACGAACAGGATGAGCGGCACCGCCGTGACGAGGCCAGACGCTGCCAGCAGCAGCGTGTCGGAGGCCGTGGTCACCTTCCCTGTCCCCATGAAGTGTCCGCTGCCGGTGGCCGCCAGCCAGCCGATGTATGCAAGCGCCAGGGGCGAGATCAGAACGACTTCCAGCAGGAAGCCATGCGTCGGCCCGATCGGCAGCGTCTTCTTGAGATAGCCGTAGACGCCGAATGACAGGGCCAGCGCCAGCGACACCCAGGGCAGACCACCGCTCTCCACGGTCATCAGGCCGACGCCGAAGACCGCGAGCGCGACGGCGAACACCTGGGCGCGGCTCAATCGCTCGCCGAGAAAGATCGTTCCGAGGGCGACATTGACCAGCGGATTGATGAAGTAGCCGAGCGCCGACTCGAGCGCCCTGCCCGACCCGATCGCCCAGACGTAGATCGCCCAGTTCACCGAGATGAGGCTGGCCGTGAGAAACCCCATGGCAAGCGTGCGCGGCTGCCGGAACACCGTGAGGAAGCTGCCGAAGCCGCCCTGAGCCACGACGATCGCCGCCGTGATCGGCACCGACCACAGCACGCGATGGGCCACCACCTCGTAGGGCGAGATGTGGGCGACGGCCTTCATGTAGAAGGGCAGAAAACCCCAGAGAAGGTAGGCCGAGAAGGCAAAGGCGAAGCCGCGATAGCGGCCGAAACCAGCCGGAACAGCGGCTTGGGCGGAGGTCATGGTCATGATTCCGGACAATGGCCGGCGGTGCCGGACGGCGCCACCCGAAAAGCCGAAGCGGCGGCCGGTTGCCCGACCGCCGCTTCGTTCAGTCGCAATACCAATGTGGTCTATCAGCTATGGGCGAGAACCGCCAGCAGCAGCAGGGCCACGATGTTGGTGATCTTGATGGCCGGGTTGACGGCCGGACCGGCGGTATCCTTGTAGGGGTCGCCGACGGTGTCGCCGGTCACCGAGGCCTTGTGGGCGTCGGACCCCTTGAAGTGCTTGACGCCGTCCTTGTCGACGAAACCGTCTTCGAAGCTCTTCTTGGCATTGTCCCAGGCGCCACCACCCGAGGTCATCGAGATGGCGACGAACAGGCCGTTGACGATCACGCCGAGCAGCGAGGCGCCGAGGGCGGCGAAGGCGTTGGCCTTCGAGCCGGAGGCGGCAAGCACGCCGAAGTAGACCACCAGCGGCGACAGCACCGGCAGAAGCGACGGGATGATCATTTCCTTGATCGCCGCCTTGGTCAGCATGTCGACGGCGCGGCCGTAGTCCGGACGCTCCGTGCCGGCCATGATGCCCGGCTTTTCCTTGAACTGACGACGGACTTCCTCCACCACCGAACCGGCGGCGCGGCCGACGGCGGTCATGGCGATGCCACCGAACAGGTAGGGGATCAGGCCGCCGAACAGAAGACCGGCCACCACGTAGGGGTTGGACAGCGACAGGTCGATGGTGCCGATACCCTGGAAGTAGCTGACGCCACTTTCAGCGAAGTGCTTGATGTCGTTCGTGTAGGCAGCGAACAGCACCAGCGCGCCGAGACCGGCGGAACCAATGGCGTAGCCCTTGGTGACGGCCTTGGTCGTGTTGCCGACGGCGTCGAGCGCGTCGGTGGTGTGACGGACGTCCTTGGGCAGGCCGGCCATTTCGGCGATGCCACCGGCGTTGTCGGTGACCGGGCCGAAGGCGTCGAGGGCGACGATCATGCCGGCGAGGCCGAGCATGGTGGTCACCGCGATCGCCGTGCCGAACAGGCCGCCGAGCTGGTAGGTGGCGATGATGCCGGCGACGATGACGAGCGCCGGAAGGGCGGTCGACTCGAGCGACACGGCAAGGCCCTGGATGACGTTGGTACCGTGGCCGGTAACCGACGACTGGGCGATCGACACCACCGGGCGCTTGCCCGTGCCGGTGTAGTACTCGGTGATCCAGACGATCAGGCCGGTGACGACGAGGCCGAGGATACCGCAGATGAACAGCTTGGTGCCGGTCAGCGCGATCCCGTCGACCACGGCGATCTCGCCCCAGCCGATGGTCAGCCAGGTGGCGCCGCCGAGGCCGATGATCGACAGCAGCGACGAGGCCCAGAGACCCTTGTAGAGGGCGCCCATGATCGAGTTGTTGGCGCCGAGCTTCACGAAGAAGGTGCCGATGATCGACGTGATGATGCAGGCGCCGCAGATCAGCAGCGGATACAGCATCGCATTGAGCAGCAGCTCGCCATTGGTGGCGAAGAAGATCGAGGCGAGCACCATGGTGGCGACCACGGTCACCGCATAGGTCTCGAACAGGTCGGCGGCCATGCCGGCGCAGTCGCCGACGTTGTCACCGACGTTGTCGGCGATCGTGGCGGGGTTGCGCGGATCATCCTCGGGGATACCGGCCTCGACCTTGCCGACGAGGTCGGCGCCGACGTCGGCGCCCTTGGTGAAGATGCCGCCGCCGAGACGGGCGAAGATCGAGATCAGCGAGGCGCCGAAGCCGAGGGCGACGAGGGCGTCGATGACGGTGCGGTCATTGGCCGCGTAGCCCATCGGGCCGGTCAGCACCCAGAAGTAGACGGCAACGCCGAGAAGCGCGAGGCCGGCCACCAGAAGGCCGGTGACGGCGCCCGCCTTGAAGGCGATGTTGAGACCGCCGGCCAGCGACTGCATGGCAGCGGCGGCGGTGCGGACGTTGGCGCGAACCGAGACGTTCATGCCGATGAAGCCGGCGAGGCCGGACAGGACGGCGCCGACGACGAAGCCAATCGCGACCGGCAAACCAAGCAGCCACGCGATCACAACCAGGATCACCACGCCGACGATGCCGATCGTGGTGTACTGACGCTTGAGATAGGCCTGAGCACCCTCAGCGACAGCCCCAGAGATTTCCTGCATGCGGGCGCTGCCCGCGTCCGATGCCATCACGGACTTGATCGCCCATACGCCATAGGCGATGGACAACAGTCCGCAGATGATCGCGATGTAAAGAACGTACATGATCCCTCCGCAGTGCCGGACCTCAAGGGCCCGGCCTTGGCGCCACGAACCGAAGGCGAACGCCCCTTGGGAACCTGACGGTTCCCGTGCCCGTTCGCCTTGGGAGCGACCCTCTTGTCCACCGCCTTGCTGAAATGGGTCGACACACGACGTCGACCCCGTTCCGCGGCCGGATACGAGGGCGGGATTACCGATATAGCCTCGTTTGGTGGCGTCAAGGGCGTGAAAGCCCGAAGCCTACGATTTTATCGTTTTGTCCCCATTCGGCACGAGAATGCGGCCGCTTCGCTTCGTTGCCGCCGAAACAGGGCGGTTCCGCGCACTCAGACGACGTAGCGCGCCGCCACGAATCCGCCGACGATGATGACCAGCAGCCCCCACATCACCGCATCGAGGCGACGCTCGATGAACTGGCGGACCGGCTCGCCGTAAAGACGCAGCAGAAAGGCGACGAGGAAGAAGCGGGCGCCACGCGTGATCGCGCAGAGCAGCACGAAGAGCGGGAAATTGTAGGCCGCAAAGCCCGAGGCGATCGTGACCAGCTTGAACGGGATGGGCGTCAGTCCCTTGATCAGGATGATCCAGGCACCATAGTGGGCGTAGGCGGCGCGGAAATCGTCGAAACTCTGGCCGTAGCCGTAGACTCGGATCAGCCAGGCGCCGACGCTGTCGAACAGGAAAAGACCGATGGCATAGCCGAGGATGCCGCCGAGCACGGAGGCAACGGTGCAGATCAGCGCATAGGTGAAAGCCTTGTCGCGGCGGGCCAGCACCATCGGCACCAGCATCACGTCGGGCGGAATGGGGAAAAACGAGCTTTCCGCGAAGGAAACGGCGGCGAGCCATGTGCCGGCCTTGCGACTGCCGGCCAACGACATGGTCCAATCGTAGAGCTTGCGGAACATCGGCCCTCCGGAAATGCAAAGAAAAACAACGATTCGGGGAAACAATAGGCGGCGACCCAAACGGAGCCCGGCGCAGGTCTAGCGACTCGCCCCTGACGACGCAAGCGGGACAGCCGCTCGCGCGTCTGCTCGGCTGGAAACTTAGCAACTTTCGGGCCGGCACCTAGAAGTGGCGATAGGAACCCGATCCGAGATCGGCGAGCGCCGAGTGGTTGCCCTGAACTGCAATACCTTCGCCCTGCCGGACACGACCGATCGGGACGGCGCCAATGCCTGCCGTGTCGGCGGCGGCCATAAACGCTGCAACCTTTGCCTCTGGAATGGACAGCGCCAGTTCGTAGTCGTCGCCGCCGGTCATGGCAACGGCGAGAAGGCGCGGGTCGGCGGCGATCGCAGCTTGCGCGGCCGCCGACAACGGCACGCGATCGGCATCGAGCTCGATGGCGACACCGGAAGCGGCCGCCATCTTGCCGAGATCGCCGACCAGACCGTCCGAGATGTCCATGCCGCCCGACGCGCAGTCGGCCACCGCCGGCGCGAGAGCGCCGCGCGGCTGGGGCAGCAGATAACGGTCGAGAAGATGATCGCGATGCTCGGCGGAGAGGCTCAGCCGGTCCGAAAGCGCCGGGTCGAGACGTAACGCAAGGCCGAGAGCAGCGTCTCCGATGGTGCCGGTGACGACAATGACCTCACCGGCTTGCGCGCCACCGCGCCGAACCATGCCGCCTTGCCTCACCTCGCCGATCGCCGTCACCGACAGCGTCAGGCCGGCCGGCGAGCGCACCGTGTCGCCACCATAGAGCGAGATGCCATAGATCGCCTGGTCGGCGGCGAGCCCGGCGCCGAGGGCATCGATTTCCTCGGCGGTGAAATCCTTGGGAAGACCCAGGGCCAGAAGATAGCCGACCGGGGCAGCCCCCTTCGCCGCGAGATCGGAGAGATTGACGCGCAAGGCCTTGCGCGCCACCGCATCCCAGGGATCGTCGGCAAAGAAATGGACGCCGCTCACTACCTCGTCCTTGGTCAGCACGAGATCGAGGCCGGGGCGCGGGCGATAGAAGGCGGCATCGTCGGTAAGCCCCAGGGCGCCATCGGCCGCCAGCGGCGCAAAGACGCGGGCGATCAGTTCGAACTCGCCGAGGCCGCCCGCCGCCATCTCACGCACCCTCTTTGGGGAACTCGTCGGGACGGATTTCGTGGGCGATGCGATCGAGCACGCCGTTGACGAGACGGGGCTCGTCATCCTCGAAAAAGGCGCGGGCAACGTCGATGTACTCGGAAATGATGACCCGGCCCGGCACGTCGCCGCGCTTCAGGAGTTCATAGGTGCCGCAGCG
>JAUVXG010000139.1 GCA_030603685.1 Pleomorphomonas sp. | reverse complement strand
GGTGCCGGGATCCTGAAGACGAATGACGATGAAATCCGAGTCGGCACTGACCGACTGCACCACCGCTTCCTCGAGAAGATTGATGTTCTTGTCCAGCAGGAAGCGCAAAGGCGTTTCGGACAGCAGATAGAGCGTCTGCGACTGCATGGCCTTGTCGTCGACCGCGACCGTCCGGCCATCGACGGTGATGTCCAGCTGCGCCGGCGGATAGTAGCGAAAGCGCATCTTTCCGGGGCGATCGATGACAAAGTAGCCTGTGGTTTCACCGCCATCGGGAGCGGTCTGCAGGAACTTTCCCTCGAACGTGGTGATCGAGTTGAAGTAGCGGTTGACGGCCTGAACCGTGGCGAGCTGCTCGGGCGAAAGGTTGGCGAGATTGGGCTTGGCAGCCGCTTCCGTCGCCGCAAAGGGTACCGCCGCAGTGGCGAGCGCCAGCGTCATGCCGGCTCCGGCAAGGCCGTTCAGGAACGCGCGGCGCCCCATCCTCAGGGTTTGAAACATCGCGGATACCCTCTCCGTTGTTGCCTTCCGCAGGCAATGAAGGCGCTGCGGCACAGGCCTTACCCACTTAAAGATCAGAAGATGGCGAAACAAGGTAGAGTTTCCAGCGTCGTATTGACAAGGCGGCGGCATGCGCCAAAGACAGGCGTCACGTTGGGTGGCAGGCGTTGTCTTCTGCCCTCAGGGCTTGGGCCCTCGCGGGATATGCGGAGAATGGAGAGGCCAGCATGACCATTTCCGAAGCGCTTGGACGGGTACGGGCGGTTATCGAGGGTGCCGAGGAGGAAGCCGCTCGTCCGACTGGCTCGGTGACCCTCATCGCCGTTTCCAAGACCTTTCCGGAAGCCGACGTCCGCGCCGCCATAGCCGCGGGACAGCTTGTCTTCGGCGAAAACCGGGTACAGGAGGCGGCTGCCAAGTTTCCGCCGGTGAAGGCCGATTTTCCCGCCGTGGAGCTGCATCTGATCGGGCCGCTTCAGTCGAACAAGACGCGCGAGGCGGTGGTCCTGTTCGATGTCATCCATAGCGTCGACCGGGACAAGATCGCCGCGGCCCTGGCCAAGGAAATGCAGGTGCAGAAGCGCTTCCCGAAGCTGCTCGTGCAGGTCAACACGGGAGAGGAGCCGCAGAAGGCCGGCATTGCGCCGCGCGAGACGGTGGACTTCGTGAAACGCTGCCGCGACGTGCATGGCCTCGCCATTGCCGGGCTGATGTGCATTCCACCCGCTGGCGATCCGCCGTCACCGCATTTCGCTTTGCTTGACGAGTTGGCTCGCCGCGCCGGGGTTGCCTTTCGCTCGATGGGAATGTCGGCGGACTACGAGACGGCGATCGGGCAGGGTGCAACGCATGTCCGCGTCGGCAGCGCCATCTTTGGCTACCGCACCTACGGAGCCGACTGAGACGCGACGGCCTTTTCGATGGCCGGCATCAGTTCGGCCGAAATCCTGTCAGGCGTGAGCGGCCCGACCAGTTTGGCGGCGATGCGACCGTCGGCGACCACGAAGGTCTCCGGCACGCCATAGACACCCCAGTCGATGCCGACGCGGCCTTTGCGATCGGCGCCGACGGCGGCATAGGGATTGCCGAGGCCGTTGAGAAAGCGCAGGGCCTGATCGTCGGTGTCCTTGTAGTTCAGCCCGTAGAGACGGATACGCCGATCCCCGGCAAGATCGGTCAGAAGCGGGTGCTCGGCACGGCAGGGCGCGCACCAGCTGGCAAACACGTTGACGATCGAAACGCCCTTGGCGAGGTCGGCGGTCGAAAGACCGGGAACGGCTGTTCCCTCCCGCGTCAGGCCGGCGATGGCTTCTAGTTGAAAGTCCGGCACGGGCTTGTCGATCAGTGCCGAGGGAATCTCGGACGGATCGCCCGCCCCGAGTTTCGCGTAGAACAGGATCGCCAGCGCCAGAAAGATGGCGAGCGGGACGAGCGCGAGAAGTTTGGCGCGGCGGCGCGGTGGCTGCTTCACGCCTGCGTCTCCAGCTTGGCATCCATCGGCGTTTCAGGCGCGATACGGGCGGCGGCGCGGGCCGAACGGCGGGTAAGGCCGCGCTCTTCGAGAGCCGCGAGCGTTTGTTTCAGCCTGCGATGATCCAGAACCACCCAAAGTGTAAGGCCGAGAGCGGCGAACGTCGCTGCCCCGTAGCTTAGCAGAATGAAACCGGCGTAGGGGCCGAGAGAGGTGATCATCGAACAGCTCCGGCGGCGGTCAGGCCGAGGGCGCGAATGCGTCGGCGCAGGATCTCGTTGCGCATCGCGGCCAGGTGCAGCGTGACGAAAAGGGCGGTGAAGGCCAAGGCCATGGCGGCGAGCGGCAGAAGCATGGTGGGATCAATGGTCGGGCCGTCGATGCGGAATACCGAAGCCGGCTGATGCAGCGTGTTCCACCAGTCGACCGAGAACTTGATGATCGGCAGGTTGACCGAACCGACGAGGATCAGGATCGCGGCGGCCCTCGCGCCACGTGTCGGATCCTCGATGGTCCGCCAGAGCGCGATGAGGCCGAGATACATGATGAACAGCACCAGAACCGAGGTCAGGCGCGCATCCCATTCCCAGTAAGTGCCCCACATCGGCCGGCCCCACAACGAGCCGGTCACAAGGGCCAGCGCCGTGAAGGTGGCGCCGATCGGAGCGGCGGCTCGGGCCGCGACGTCGGCAAGCGGATGCCGCCAGACGAGGGTGCCGAGCGCGGAGACGGCCATGACGGCATAGGTCAGCATGGAGAGCCAGGCGGCGGGCACGTGGATGTACATGATCCTGACCGTCTCGCCTTGCAGATAGTCCGCCGGCGAACGGACGACCAACGCAAGACCGCCGGCGAACAACACGACGGTGAGGCCGGCAAGCCAGGGGATCAAGCGTCCGGCAAGCGCCAGGAAGCGTGTTGGATTGGCCAGATCGGCGAGGAGCATGCTTGCCTCGGGGCGTAGGTGCGCGGCCGCCAGTCGCGGCTTCGACGTATTCCAGACTGCACACATAGCGGCTTCGCCCGCGACCGGCAATCCGCACCGGTGCGAAGGGGACTTCTCGCGAACCGTCAGTCGCCAAGCCCGGCGATGGCGCGCGCGAAGTCGCGGGCGGCGAAAGGTTCGAGATCGTCGATCCCTTCGCCAACGCCGATGAAGTGTACGGGAAGACCGAACTTCTCGGCGATGGCGACGAGGATGCCGCCACGCGCCGTACCGTCCAGCTTGGTCATGACGACGCCGGTGACCCCGGCCGTACGGCCGAAGGCTTCAACCTGGGTGACGGCATTCTGGCCGGTGGTGGCGTCGAGCACCAGCAGCACGTCGTGCGGCGCCGTGGGGTCGATCTTGCGGAGGACGCGAACGACCTTCTCGAGCTCGGCCATCAGCTCGGCCTTGTTCTGCAGGCGACCGGCCGTATCGATCATCAGGACGTCGATGCCTTCGGTTTTCGCCCGGGTCAGCGCATCAAAGGCGAGACCGGCCGAGTCGGCGCCGACGTCGCGAGCGACGATCGGTGTGTTCGTGCGCGACGCCCAGACTTTCAGCTGGTCGATGGCCGCGGCGCGGAAGGTGTCTCCGGCAGCCAACATGACCTTCTTGCCCTCGGCAGTGAACTTCGAGGCGAGCTTGCCGATGGTGGTGGTCTTGCCCGAACCGTTGACGCCGACCACCAGAACCACCTGCGGCGCTTCGCCAGATTTCAGCGTGAACGGAATGGCGACGGGGGCGAGCACTTTCTCCACCTCGTCGGCCAGAATGGTCTTGACCTCGTCGTCGGTAATGTCCTTGCCGTAACGTTCGGCGGACAGTCGATCGGTGATGGTCGAGGCAACGGCGACGCCGAGATCGGCCTGAATCAGTACATCCTCAAGCTCCTCGAGCGTGTCGGCGTCGAGCTTTCGTTTGGTGAAAATAGAGACGATGCCGCCGCCGATCGCTTGTGAAGAGCGCGACATGCCGGACGTGAGGCGATGGAACCAGGATGGACGGTCGGGAGCAACCGGTGCCTCCGGCTCGACCGGTGATTCACGTGTATCCGGCGCCTCGCGCCCGCCGCCAAACCAACGTCCGATGAGGCCCGGCTTCTTGTCGTCCGACATGTTCGTGGGTCCTTCGCCTCAGGCGGCCTTGGAAATGAGGGTACGGTCGGTGCGGCCGGTGACGATGGCCGATACGATCTCGCCGGGGATGCCGCGGTCGATCTCGGTGAGCGTGAACTGTTCGGTGCGTCCAAGCCCGTTCTTCTCGACGAGCACGGCGTGACGGCGACCGGCTTCGGCTTCGAGGTGCGCGCGGAAAGCGAGATCACCCTTCTCTCTCAACCTTGACGCGCGGAGCTTGATCTCGGCTCTCTGGACTTGCGGCATGCGAGCGGCCGGCGTACCCGGGCGCGGCGAATAGGGGAAGACATGCAGGTGGGTGAGACCACAGTCGTCGACGATGGCGAGCGAGTTGCGGAACATGTCCTCGGTCTCGGTCGGAAAGCCGGCGATGATGTCGGCGCCGAACACCATGTCGGGCCGGAGGCGCCGCGCCTCATCGCAAAAACGGATGGCATCGGCCCGCAGATGGCGCCGCTTCATGCGCTTCAGGATCAGGTCGTCGCCGTGCTGAAGCGACAGATGCATATGCGGCATCAGTCTCTCTTCCTCGGCGATGGCCCTCATCAGGTCGGGATCGGCTTCGATCGAGTCGATCGAGGAGATACGCAGACGGGCAAGCTCCGGCACCTCCTTCAGAATGGCTCGAGTCAGGCGGCCGAGGCGCGGGTTGCCCGGCAAATCATCGCCATAGGAGGTGAGGTCGACACCGGTCAGCACCACTTCGGCATAGCCGTTTTCGACGAGGCGACGCACCTGCGCCACCACGTCTCCCATCGGCACCGAACGGGAGTTGCCACGGCCGAAGGGGATGATGCAGAAAGTGCAGCGATGATCGCAGCCGTTCTGCACCTGAACGAAGGCGCGGGTGCGCCCCTCGAAACCGTCGACGAGATGCAGCGCCGTTTCGCGCACGCTCATGATGTCGTTGACGCGGGTCTTCTCTTCCGCCGACACGCCGAAATCCGGGATTGCCTGGTACGCCGTCTCGCTGAGCTTGTCGGCATTGCCGACCACGAGGTCGACCTCTTCCATGCCGGCGAACAGCTCGGGCGAGGTCTGGGCAGCGCAGCCAGTCACCACGATGCGGGCGGCGGGATTGGCGCGTCGGGCGCGACGAATGGCTTGCTTGGCCTGCCGCACGGCTTCGCCGGTGACGGCGCAGGTGTTGACCAGCACGGCTTCCGACAGGCCCGCCTCGGCCGCCTTCCGTCGCATCACTTCGGATTCCGCCGTGTTGAGGCGGCAGCCGAATGTGATCACCTCGATTGCCATGCTTTCGTTCCGATGCTTGTGTTTCAGACCGGCTATATGGCGGAAAGGCGCGGAAATTGCCAGAGCGGAAACCGCATGGTGGGCCGGCTCAGGCCGGCCGACGGGCGCGAAGAACGTGCGGGCCGAAATCGCCGGTGCCGGCCGAGGTCTCGCCGAGATAGCGCTGCCGAAGCTGCAGGAGATCGAGGTCCTCGATATCGGACAGTCCGAGGTCGGTGAGTTCGCGGGCCAGCGCTTCCGGCGTGACGAGGCCGAGCCAGGGCTCGTCGATCTTCGCCGCTTCGACCATTTGTGCCTCGGTGACGGCGCGACCCTCCGGCAGTTGGCTCTCCGGTGGCGTCGAATAATCCAGCGCGATTTCCGAACCCGGCAGATCGGCGACAAAGCCGAAAAGCGCCTGCCTTATCTCTGCCGTCAGGTAAACGACGACACCGAGCATCTGGAAAAAGGTCGGCTCGTTGGCACGCCATCCGGCGGTGGCCAGCGCCACGGCGATGTCGTCCTTGCCGAATATCGCCGGCACCAGCGAAAGGTTTGGCGGCAGCCTTGGTCCGAAACGCAAAAGGCGGCGGCGCTTGTCGGCCTGGGTTGCGGGATGATCGACTTCGAAGATGCGGAGGCCGGCCGCGCGATAGGGATTGCGGAGGCTCAGGGTATCGAGGCCGGCACCGAGCACGACCGCCTGACGGCAACCACGGGCCACCGCCTCGGCCAGCGCGTCGTCGGCGTATCGGCTACGGGCAGCCATGAGAAACCGCATCATCCGATAGCCGGGTACGATGGGCAGACCCATCATCAGCGGGGCGCCTTCCGGGCCCAGCATGTCCTCCGCGAACGGATCGTGGAAGACGCGACCGTCGTCATATGTCTGATGCGCCACGCGCAGCGCGGCGGTGACCAGGGCCGTCGCGCTTGCTGTGCCGATCTGCATGGAGATCCCTTTCAGGCGGCAGCGGCGAAGATATCTTCCGGCAGCAGGCCCTCGTGCTCGAACTCGGTGGCGCCGGTCATCAGGATGCGGTTCTCCGCCGTCCAGTCGATGACGAGGTCGCCGCCCGGCAGCGTCACGCGCACCTTGCGCCCTGTCCGGCGCGTGCGGGCTGCCGATACGGCGGCGGCGCAAGCAGCCGAGCCGCAGGCGCGCGTCAGGCCGGCACCGCGCTCCCATACCTTCAGCGTCAACGCGTCCGGCGCGGTCACGCGGGCGAGCGAAATATTGGCGCGTTCGGGAAAGATGGGGTGGTTCTCGAGCATCGGCCCGATGGCTGATAGATCATGGGCCTCGATGTCGTCGACCCAGAAAATGGCGTGCGGATTGCCGATGTTGGCGATCGACGGCGAATGAAGGATCGGGGCGTCTATCGGTCCGATCTGCAGTTCGATGGCGCGGGTGTCGGCGAAAGGTTCGGCGAGCGGAATGTCGTTCCAGGCAAAATGCGGCTCGCCCATGTCGACGGTGACGAGATCGCCGGCCTTTTCGATGCGCAAGCGTCCGGCCCTCGACTCGACGAAGCAGGGCGACGGTGCTCCCGCCTCGAAAAGGCGTCGGCCGACGCAGCGCGTACCGTTGCCGCAGGCGAAGCTTTCCGAACCGTCGATGTTGAAGATGCGCATGAAGGCGAGCGTATCGGCGCGGCGCGGCGCGTAGAGCACCATGAGCTGGTCGAAGGGCTCGCGGGCACCGATTGCTCGGGCGGCTTCGGCAGTCACGGTCTCCGGCCTGTCGCGCAGATCCAGCACGACGATCTCATTGCCGATGCCATTCATCTTGACGTAGGGGATGCTCATCGCCGCCTCGTTCTTTCTTCCCATCTTTAGACGATCGCCGACGGCAGAGGAAGCGGCCGGCGTATCCGGAGCAGCGAAAGCAACTTCGGACCTGCGAAAAGCCGCTTTTCCTTGACTCGACGCCGTCTTGCCGCTAATGCCGCTCCATTCTCGTCCTGTTGCGACAGCCGAGCCGCCGACCGGGGCGCGATCCCGGAGGTCAACATCCGCCAGCGCGTTGCGCCCGCGGATGCGTGCGGTGCTTGGGTTTCGTGGCGGTCGGGACCATATGAGCGGTCCGACAGACCGTTCGACGAGGACCGCCGATGTGTGAAAGCCTGTCCGATCGCCTTGCCGGCATTTTCGACAAGCTTACCCGTCGTGGTGCGCTGTCGGAGGCCGACGTCGCGGAAGCCATGCGCGAGGTTCGCCGGGCTCTGCTCGAGGCCGACGTGGCGCTCGACGTCGTCAAGTCCTTCACCGACAAGGTGAAGCACCGCGCCGTCGGCGTCGACGTGGTGAAGTCCGTCACGCCGGGCCAGATGGTGGTCAAGATCGTCCACGACCAGCTCGTGGAGACGCTGGGTTCGGATGCCCAGCCGATTGATCTCGAAGCGCCGGCGCCGGTCGCCATCCTGATGGTCGGCCTCCAGGGGTCCGGCAAGACGACGACGACGGCCAAGATCGCCCGGCGCCTGACCGAGCGTCAGCGCAAGAAAGTGCTGATGGCGTCGCTGGACACCCGACGTCCGGCGGCCATGGAGCAGTTGAAGGTCCTCGGCGAGCAGAACGGCATCGATACCCTGCCGATCGTGGTCGGCCAGTCGGCGCAGGAAATTGCCGCGCGAGCGATGACCGCCGCCCGCCTTGGCGGCTACGATGTGGTTCTGCTCGATACCGCCGGTCGCGTTACCGTCGACGACGCCTTGATGAACGAGGCGGCCGACGTCAAACGCATCGCCCAGCCGCATGAGGTGCTGCTGGTCGCCGACGCTCTGACCGGCCAGGACGCCGTCAACACGGCGCGCGCCTTCGACGGACAGATCGGCATCACCGGCATCGTGCTGACGCGTGTCGATGGCGATGGTCGTGGCGGTGCCGCCCTGTCCATGCGTGCCGTCACCGGCAAGCCGATCAAGCTGATGGGCGTCGGCGAGAAGGCCGACGCGCTCGAGGACTTCCATCCGCAGCGGGTGGCCGACCGCATCCTCGGCATGGGCGATATCGTTGCGCTGGTCGAGAAGGCTGCCGCCAACATCGACGCCGAGAAGGCGGCCCGCATGGCCGCCAAGATGGGCAAGGGCGAGTTCGACATGAACGATCTCGCCGAGCAGCTTGGCCAGATGCAGAAGCTGGGTGGCATGAATGGCATCCTCGGTCTGATGCCCGGCATGGGTAAGATGAAGAACCAGCTCGCAGCCGCCGGTTTCGACGACCGCCTGCTGAAGCGGCAGCTCGCCGTCATCCAGTCGATGAATAAGAAGGAACGAGCCAAGCCCGCCGTCATCGACGCCAAGCGCCGCAAGCGCATAGCGGCCGGCTCTGGCACCGAGGTCTCCGACGTCAACAAGGTGCTGAAGATGCACCGGCAGATGGCCGACATGATGAAGGCCATGGGCAAGCAGAAGGGCGGCTTGTTCGGTGGCCTCGGCAAGCTCGGCGCCATGATGGGCGGCGGTGGCATGCCGGACCCGTCCAAGATGGACCCGGCGCAGCTCGAGAAAAGGGCCCGCGACATGGGCATGGGCGGTGGACTTGGCGGGAAGGGTGGTCTGCCACCGGGCCTGCCGGGCGCCCTGCCGCCTGGACTCTCCGGTCTGCCGGGTCTTCCCGGTGGCCGTCTGCCGGGTCTTCCCGGTCTGCCGAAGGGGCCGAAGAAATGACGACGCTCGATCCGGTGATGGCCGAACTGCTGGAACTGCGAGGCTCGATCGACAACATCGATGCGGCGTTGGTTCACCTCTTGGCCGAGCGTTTCAAATGCACGCAGAAGGTGGGGCGGCTCAAGGCCGAGCACCGTCTGCCGCCGGCTGATCCCTCGAGGGAAAAAGTCCAGATCGAGCGGCTCAGGGCGCTCGCGGCCGATGCCCGGCTCGATCCGGATTTTGCCGAGAAATTCCTGAACTTCATCATCACGGAAGTGATCAGGCATCACGAGGCGCTCCGCCTCTAGGCGCCGCCTCCTTCCACCCAAGACAAGCAATCTCAAGACAACCAAGCTGGAGTACTCACAATGTCCCTCAAGATCCGTCTCGCCCGTGGTGGCGCCAAGAAGCGTCCGCACTACTCGATCGTCATCGCCGACGCCCGCTCGCCGCGCGATGGCCGCTTCATCGAGAAGATCGGTACCTTCGATCCGATGCTGGCTGACGACGCCGAGAACCGCGTCGTGCTCGACGCCGATCGCGCCAAGTACTGGCTCGACCAGGGTGCCCAGCCGACCGATCGCGTGCTGCGCTTCCTCGACAAGGCCGGTCTTGCCAACCGTCCGGCCCGCAACAATCCGAAGAAGGCCGAGCCGGGCGACAAGGCCAAGGAGCGCGCCGCCGAGCGTGCCGAGAAAGCCGCTGCCGTCGAAGCTCCGACCGAGTGATTTCGGCCTGAGATCATCTCATAATGGACCGTCCCGTTCCGCGGGGCGGTCCTTTTCGTTGACGGAGACATCCCGTGGCCGAACAGCAGAAGTCCGTTGTCATTGCCGAGATCGGCGCCGCGCACGGCGTACGCGGCGAGGTGCGCGTCAAGGCGCATACGGCCGATCCCCTGGCCGTGGCCGACTACGGCCCTCTGCACGACAGCCGTGGGGCGGTCTTTCGCGTCAAGTCGTTGAGGCATCTCAAGGACGACATGCTGGTCGTCTCCTTTGAGGGGCTGACCGACCGGAACGCGGCCGAAAAACTCAACCGCACCAAGCTTCATGTCGATCGTTCGGCCCTGCCGCCGCCGGACGAGGACGAGTTCTACCATGCCGATCTCATCGGTTTGGCGGTTGAGACGACGGCCGGCGAAGCGATCGGTACGGTGGTCGCCGTGGTCAACTTCGGTGCCGACGACCTTCTGGATGTGAAGCGCCCGGGACGCGCATCGGTTTACGTGCCCTTCACCCGGGCGGTGGTGCCCACTCTCGACTTTGCCGCCGGCAAGGCGATCATCGAGCCGCCGGATGGCCTTCTCGACGATCCCGGTGAACCGGAGGGGGAGGACGCATCGTGACCGGCTTTGCCGCCGACGTTCTGACGCTCTACCCGGAGATGTTCCCCGGCCCGCTCGGGATCAGCCTCGCCGGTCGCGCGCTTGGCGACGGGGCGTGGTCCCTGAAACCGACCCAGATCCGCGACTTCGCCGAGGGGCGCCATCGCAACGTCGACGACACGCCGGCGGGCGGTGGACCCGGCATGGTGATGCGCGCCGACGTGTTGGCGCGCGCCATCGATGCGGTGTCGCCGGCGGATGATCCTCGACCGCGCCTTCTGATGACGCCGCGTGGGGCGCCGCTCAGACAGGCGCGCGTGCGCGAACTCGCCGCCGGCCCTGGGGTCGTCATTGTTTGCGGCCGGTTCGAGGGCGTCGATGAGAGGCTGATTGGCCGCCGGCAGCTCGAAGAGGTGTCGATCGGCGACTATGTGCTGTCGGGCGGCGAAGTGGCGGCCATCGTGCTGCTCGATGCCGTGGTTCGTCTGCTGCCCGGCGTCATGGGCAACGATCTCTCGGGTGTCACCGAAAGCTTCGAGGGGGGGCTGCTTGAGCACGCCCAATACACGCGGCCGCCGGTGTTCGAGGATGAGGCGATCCCGCAGGTTCTGCTGTCGGGAGATCACGCCAAAGTGGATGCCTGGCGTCGTGCTGACGCCGAGCGGGTGACGGCCGAGCGGCGTCCGGACCTCTTGGCCGACTATCGCCCGGCCAAAGGCCGGAAATGAGCAGTTTCCGGCAAAGAATCTGGTGGGAAGTGGTCGACAAACCTGTCCGCCTCGTGTAGGAACCCCGCCCATAGTTGATTGACGTATCGCCCCTCGTTCGATGTGACGATGTTCGGGCGCTCTGGTCGGCTCAGGAAAAAGAAGGAATCCAAAGATGAGCAAGATCATCCAGGAGCTCGAGGCCGAGCAGATGGCCGTGGTCAAGGCCCAGCGCGAGCTGCCCGAGTTTTCCCCCGGCGACACCGTTCGTGTCAACGTGAAGGTCACCGAAGGCACGCGTAGTCGCGTCCAGGCCTATGAAGGCGTCTGCATTGCCCGCAAGGGTGGTGGCCTCAACGAGAGCTTCACGGTTCGCAAGATTTCCTACGGCGAGGGCGTCGAGCGCGTCTTCCCGATCTACTCGCCGATGATCGACTCGCTCGAGGTGGTGCGCCGCGGTAAGGTGCGCCGGGCCAAGCTTTATTATCTGCGCGACTTGCGCGGCAAGGCGGCTCGTATCTTCGAGGCGAACAATGCCCGCGCCCGCAAGCTCAACGAAGCCGCCAAGGCCGACAAGTGAGCTCAGCCGACGGCTGACTGATCGTTTCAGGCCCGCGTGCTTTGCTCGCGGGCCTTTTCATATGCGGAGATCCCGAAAGCCCATGCGACAGGTCAAGATCGCCACCTGGAACATCAACTCCGTCCGCATGCGCCGGCTCATCGTCGAGCGGCTGCTCAACGAAGCGGCGCCGGACGTTTTGTTCCTGCAGGAAACCAAGTGCCAGGACGGCCAGTTTCCCGCTGCCGACTTTCGCAAGCTCGGCTACGAGCATGTTGCCCTCAACGGCGGCCGAGGTGGCTATCATGGTGTCGGCATCGTGTCGCGATTGCCGCTCGGCGACGTTCGCGTTCACGAGTTCTGCGAAAAGGTCGGCGATCCGCGCCACATCTCGGCGGTGATCGGCGAGGGCAACTCGGCCTTCCGTGTCCATAATTTCTACGTGCCGGCCGGTGGCGACGAGCCGGACGTTGCCGTCAACCCGAAGTTCGAGCACAAGCTGCGCTTCCTCGACGAGATGAAGGACTTCTTGCCGACAGCCAGTGATGGACTGCCGGACGTGGTGGTCGGCGATCTCAACGTGGCGCCCTATGAGCATGATGTCTGGTCGCACAAGGCGCTTCTCAAGATCGTCAGTCACACGCCGATCGAATGCGAGAAGCTGGAGGCGGTTCGCTCGGCTGTCGGCTATGTCGATATCGCCCGGCGGTTCGTGCCGCTGGAGGAGAAGCTCTATTCCTGGTGGAGCTATCGCGCCAAGGACTGGCGGGCGGCCGACAAGGGGCGCCGGCTCGATCACATATGGACGCATCCGGACATGGCCGCGCGCGTGAGCGACTTCCGCATTCTCAAGGATGCGCGCGATTGGGATCGCCCGTCCGATCACGCGCCCGTCGTGGTCAGCATCGAGGTCTGATCTCGGGCGGTGTCAGTTTCCGAGGCGGTCGAGACGATCCCGTACCGTCATCAGGCGCGATGTTGTTTCGCGAACGTTGGCCGACAGGC
>JAUVXG010000186.1 GCA_030603685.1 Pleomorphomonas sp. | reverse complement strand
GCCATGCATCGTCGCCTCGACGAGCAGGCGCGCGAGCTTTCGGCGCTGAAGGCCGAGCTGACGCTGAGCCGGCGAGCGGTCGAGGATCTCGCGCGCACCCAGGCCGAAACCGTGCTGCCGGCCGTCGGCGAGTGGCGGGACGTCAAGACCACCGGCCTCAGGCTCGTCGGCGTGCTGGCGATCGGCGGCGTCAGCATCGGCGCCACGCTGGCCTGGTTCTCCGATCAGGCCGTGTCGCTCTTGCGCCACTGGCTCCGGATCGGCTGAGCGCCACCCCGCAAACCCATGCCTCCTAATCTTCAGCCGTTCCCAGAGCAAAGCGGGAACCGGCTTTGCCGCAGTTGCCGGCTGGAGTTCGCGCGATGAAACGACCGAGGCTCGTGCCCAACGCCGGAAAGGTGCTCCGGCGGTCCTGGACCTCCCACATCCTTGTTGTCGGTGGCCTTCTCACCGCCGGTGAAGCCGTGCTGCCTTATCTCTCCGGCAGCGAGCTGATCCCGCCGTCCGTTTTCCCCTTCGTGGCCTTCGCCGTGGTGTTCGCGGCCTTCGCCGCCCGCTTCGTCCTTCAGGAGACCTTGCACGATGCCGACGATTAGGCTGACGCCGACAAAACGCGCCCGCGCAGCCATCGCCGCCGTGCTGCTGTCGGCCGGGGCCGGCGGCACGTTGGCGCTGATGCCGGGCGCCGCTCCCATGCCCGACGACGTGGCGCTGGCCGTCACCGTGCTGGTCAAGCCGTGGGAGGGGCGCTCGCTCCAGGCCTATCTCGACACCATCGCCCAGCCGCCGGTCTGGACCATCTGCGACGGCGACACCAAGGGCGTGACGCCCGGCATGGTCGAAACGCCGGCCGGCTGCGACGGACGCCTTTCCACCCGGATCGTTCGCGACTACCGCGAGAAGCTCGTCGCCTGCATTCCCAACTGGTCTGACGCCCCCCTGTCGTGGCGGGCGATGATGAACTCGCTCGCCTGGAACATCGGTGCCGGCGCCGCCTGCCGGTCGACGGCGGCGCGGCTCGGCCGGGCTGGCCGCTGGCTGGAGAGCTGCACCGCCGCCACGGCCTTCAACCGGGCGGGTGGGCGCATGTTGGTCGGCCTCGCCAACCGGCGCGGCATGGGCGACGCGACGCGCATCGGCGAGGGTGAGCTCTGCGTTTCGGGGGCGCCGTGATGTTCGGCCTCCTCGACAGGCTCGGCGCCACCGTTGCCGCCGTCGCCGGGCTGATCGTCGGCGCCGCCATCACCTTCGCCGTGCTCGGCCTCTATGACGCCTGGATCGACGATCCCGCCGTCGCTCGCGCGGCGCGCGAGGGCCTCGTCGCGGCGTCGGAGAAGCTGGCGCTGCAGGGCCAGATCGAGGAGATGCGGCGCCAGTTCAAGCTGGCGGAATCGGCGGCGGCCGGCGATCGGGCACGGGCCGAGGCGGCGAGCAGGGATGCGGACGATGCGTGGAAGCGGTACGAGGCGGCGGTGGCCGCCGATGGCGGCGATGATGGTTGCCGCGTCACTGACGACGATCTTGGCTGGCTGCGGAACGCTCGACCAGCGGCTCGCGACAGCCTCCCGTGAGGTCGGCCGGCAGGCGGCCGGCGTCAGCCTGCCGACCCTGCCACCCCGCTGCCGCGAGGCGATGCCGCGCGTCACGCCGAGGGCTGGCGAGAAATGGCGCGCCATGCAGGGGCGCTGGCAGATCGTCGCCGACGGCGTCGACCGCCGCACCGCCGATTGCGCGGCCTTTTACGATGATGTGCGATCCGGTGTCTCCAGATCGTCGCCTTGGGTGCGCCAAGCCGATGAAGCGCTTTGAGTCTTCGACGCTCTGCGACGCAACCAATGTAAGTGCCCCGCCCCAGTCGTATAGCGGGACGCAATAATTGCGGGAGGTTTGCGCCAGCGCCAAAAAGTATGAGCCAATCATCCCCGACATTGTCTCCCCGTTCAAACCGAGTTGCTTGACGCGATTGTTCTAAAAGCCTATAGCCGCAAAGGGTTAGCGATGCTCAAGCGTAGGTGTTAGTGTCATGGCAGAAAACGCTGTCTATACTTGTCCGGACGTCGTTTTGAGGTCCGTGAACGGTGCGTGGATGGCGTCAAACGCCAGAGCAAGAACCCATGTCGAGTTGAATAGCGAGGCTGCGAGGCTAGTTCTAGAACTCTCGCAGGCGCGCCCTATAGCGGTGGACGATCCGGTGTTGTCCGGCGCCGTCGCATGGGATCGTACGGGGTTCTCGTCGGCGCTGGGGCTTACCCGCGATCCGTCAGGAATGGTTGCTCGCAACAGCGACAGTGTGTCCGGCCTCGCCCTAGTCAAGTTACTGATCAAAAGGCTGATCTTGATCTCGGATGAAGAGCGATACGAGACGTATTTTAGGCCCCTCACCAACATTCTGGATCGAGAGCATCTTGGTACGTTCCATCAGCGCGTCGGACAGCATCTGGTGCTCGATCGCCGCGAGCGAGAGAAGTGGCGATGGTGGCAGAGTCAGAAGTTCACTGACGACGGGTTGTCCGTAAGGGATGGTCCATATCGGTGGATCCAAGAGGCTTTCTTTGACGCCTATTTTGGGAACGAGGCACTTACAGGTAGTAAAATTCTAGACTTTGGGTGCGGGAACGGACACTACTCTCGAAAATTCAGGGATTTCGGCGCGAGTGTCGTCGGTTTGGATACGTCATCCGAACTCATTCAATTTGCAAAGTCTAGGCCTTCTCACAATATTAAATATATCGACGCTGTTGATGTAGAGGGGGTTATGTCTACTCTTCGCTCTTGGGAGAGCGACTCGTATGATATTGTGTATATGAGCGACACATTTTTGCTTCTTAACAGTAGCCCCGACGATTTGACGGCGTCGATTCCGTTGCTGACGGAACTATCTCGACTTATTAATAGGGGTGGCAGGGTTATCTTGTTTGAGCCGAACGCGGTTTTCTGGTTAGCTAGTCGTATGGGTGGCCCAAATAGTCAGGTGGCCATCATATCGGAGTATAGGTCGCCGCTATACAATGTTGCTCCTACGATAGATAGGGTCGTTACGGCTTTCGGGAAGGTTGGCCTTGCACTGAGCGAGTATGTTCATCCGTATGCAACATCTAGTGTTGATGCTGACTCGCAATTCTCATCGCAGTTTCCAATTTGGGATTTCCTGACATTTCGGCGGCAAGAGAAGATCTGATATGCAGAGTATCGCCCATCTTTTGCAGGGAATCGATGAGGGGCTTGTCGATTGCGGACAGCGTCCGATCGTGGTTTACTCGGCACTATGGCCGGTCGCTAAGAAAATGGGGGTGCCACCTAGTATTATATCCGCCAAGATCATTGAGCATTTACTTGACAATTACGCAAGTAAAAACACGATCATGATGCCGACGTTTACAGGTGGCTTTAGGGGTGGATTTCTAGATCTTGATTCAGAGCCCAGCTCGACGGGTTTCTTGAGCGAACAGTTTAGAACGAACACTAGCGCGCAACGCACGTGCAGCGCATTTTTCTCGTTCGCAGTGATTGGCCCCGACGCAGGTCACCTTATTGAACTTCGTCCCCAAGATGCGTGGGGGGATGGATCGGTCTATCATTGGATGCAGATACGTGATGCCTTGTTCTTGATGCTTGGGACGCGAATTACGCACAGCAGCTACATTCACCGAGCAGAATGGCTTCTGCGGGATCGCATTCCGTTCCGATATGTCAAACCATTTTCGGGGCGGGTGAAGTTGCGGGGGGCTGTCAGCGACCTTGAAGAAAGGCTCTTTGTCCGCTCTTTGTCGCCACCCGCGAGAAACGATTTTCGCGTGCTGGAGGCTCCGTTCTTGCAAGCCGGCATCGTACGGCAGCCTATCCCGAATGGGGGGCTTGCGATGGTCGGGGCGGTCGATATGCTTCGCGTAACCTTGGAAGTTATGGAAGATGACGTATTTTGTTGCCTAGAGGATTCTAGTCACTGGAAACTGGTGTGATGGGAGATATGCGGTGAACTCGGTAACTGAGCGCGTTGTTGGCATCGTTCGGCAGAGGGCTGGCGGGAAAGACGTCAGCGAGGAAACCGACATATTCGGATCTGAGATTGTGGACTCTTTTTCAATACTTGAGTTGATCTCAGACGTTGAAAATGAGTTTAAAATGGAGTTTGAGCAAGAAGAACTTGTTCCACAGAATTTCTCTTCTCCGAGGGCGATCTCTATTCTCGTCCAATCGAAGACTGTTGCGAATTGAACTTTTGAGGCCCCGACGTGAGCTTGAGAAACGATATTACTGAGGTTGGGAGGCAGGATAGGTGCTGCGATATCTGCGGCTCGAGTCTATGGGCTAAAGTCTGGAGCTATAGTCGGGTAGCCCGTGCGCGGTCGGCGGCGTTTTTGTGGAACGTAGACGTTGTCATCTGTTTGAGGTGCGGGTTTTGTTGTGTCTCCCCGGTTCCTACCGAGAACAGCCTTCTTGAGTACTATTCCGGGAATTTTGCTGCGTTTTCAGGCCAAAGTGTCGATTACTCCGTAGAGAAGAGACTGGGTGTTCTCGATCGCTTTGCGCCGGGGGAGCGATATGTTGAAATCGGGGCGTCAAGTAATAATCGTGATTTTCTCAAGGCACTCCGTTCAAGATACAGAAATATCGAGACGGTTGAAGTGAATGATACGGCGAGTCCTACCGTGCGGCGCGTGGGGGAAATAGAGCGAGGACTGGCTGATGTGGTGTGTGCCTACTTTGTTCTGGAGCACGTAGGGAAACCGGTTGAGTTCCTTGGGGAGTGTGCGTCGATGCTCGCCTCTACCGGGCGTTTAGTGGTCGAGGTTCCGGATATTCGCCATTATGGGGTCGATCCTGTCGCGTTGAGGCTTCATGAGCATGTGAATCACTTTTCACCTGCAACGCTCGTTGAGGTCGCGCGACTCGCTGGTCTCGATTTGGTCTTCTCTTCTGTCGACGACTGTAGTCGCAGTTTTGGGTTCGTTTCGGTTTTTCGCTTGAGTGTGTCGTCTACAACTCAGTTTCTTCCAGTCGATCCTCCGGATGTCGTGAAAGAGTGGATTGACAGAGGGCTTGAGCTTGTGGGCGAGTTTTATTCCGAACGGGATGCTTGTAGGAAGAGAATTGCAGAAGCCAGTTTGGAGAATCGTTGCCTTATATGGGGTGCAAACAGTAATTCTCTTGATCTGTTTGACGGGTGGGCGGTTCCTGAACGTGTTGTTGTTGTTGATAGGGATCCCAGAAAGCGAGACTTCTTTTTTGGGGAGCCCGTTGTAATGGAGCCTGAGGATGCGATTTCTTGCATAAGAGAGGCTGGTATTGTTATTATATGCTCAAGACGTCATCGACAAGAAATTGAAGATTACATTGAGGGCGTCAGCGATGAGAAGAAGACCATCATTGTACTCGATATCAATCGGTAGTATTTCGGCTAATATCTCACCGCTGACTGCGCGGCGTTTTACGACGATGTGAGATCCGGATTTTCCGCGTCATTGTCTTCGTCGCCGCCAAGCCAATGAAGCGCCTTGATTCCGGCGGTGGGGGATGGCAGAAACAGGCGCCCTGGAACGGGGCGCGTGCGGCAAGCGCCGCTCCGCCCGGTTCCTCGATGGGCCTGTAGCTCAATGGTTAGAGCCGGCCGCTCATAACGGTCTGGTTGCAGGTTCGAGTCCTGCCGGGCCCACCACTTCTCCCTTTCCATACGCGTTCCGCTTGATCCAGACTCATCCAGCCAGCCGGTTTCGGCCTAACCGGCGTCATCGCCGGAGGTCGGCGATTCCGAGTTCTTCCCAGAGCCAGAGGAAGCTGTAGGTTGCCAGGGGATCGTCGGGCGGGCGGTGCGCCGACTGGTTCTCCAGGTGTTTCAGCCATTCGGCGGCCTTGCGCCGTCCGGCGGCGGTCTTGACGGCCTGTCGCGGCGTGAGGTCGCCCAGCATGCCGACCGGCTCGTCGAGGGTGCGGCGATAGATGCCGTCGAGATGGTCGTGCACCAGCTGGGTTTCGGCCTCGGTCGGCGGCTCGGATGTCGACGCGGCGGCCGGCCTCGACGATTGCTTCGCCATCATCTCCTCGGCCGTTTCGGTCGTCGTCGTCGGGTCGGCGACGAGGTCGCCGAGGGCGGCTTTCAGCAGAGCCGTACCCCGCCCGGCGCGGGCGGCCGAGTTGACGGAGAGGAGCAGCGACCGGCCCGAGAGTTCGACGTTGCCGAGAACGCGGATGCCGTCGCCTGTCGTTTCGTCGTCGGCGGGGGCCTCCAGCCAGTTCCAGAACCTGGCGCTTGCCGGGTCCAGCGTCTCGATCCGATCGAGGCGTTCGGCGATATCCTTCTGCCGGATGCCCTTGGCGAGCGGGAAGCTGACCCTGTGGAACAGCAGTTCGTCACCGTCCGTGTTGCGGAGGCTTGGCGGCCCGGCCGCGACGGTTTCGAGATAGTCGGCGAGCCAGATGGCGGTGAAAAGCGCCCCGGCGGCCCGCAGGTCTTCAGTGAGGCCGGTGAGCTTTCGCTGCGACAGCGGCTTGCCGGAGGTGACGCCCATCTCCGTGAGGACGATCTCGCTGGCGCGGGCCGTGTAGCTCAGAAGGCCGCCGGTGAAGTTGTTGCGGTCCATCAGGCGGACGACGCGGGCGGCCAGCTTGTCCCATTGCCGGAGATCCTGGCTGGCGGTGCCCTCGTGGACGAGAACCGGCTCGCCGCCGCGCATCAGGTCACGCACGGTCACCGAGGTGCCGGGCACGACATCGACCACCTCGTAAAGGCTCATCACCGATGTTCTGATCGCCTGCATGTAGGCCTTGGTCCGCGCGCTCTCCTTGAAGCCGCGCCGCCGCAGGTACTCGTCGACGACGTTGCCGCCGATCTCGAAATCCTGGGTGAGGAAGTCCTCGAAGGCGCAGCCCCAGAGGGTCATCGTCATGGGGTCTCCGAGGAGGTTCCTTAGGTCGTCGAACCCCATGTCGGTTGGGTCGAGGACCGGGCCGAAGTGATCGTCGAGGATGATCCGGAAGCGCTCGGCCCACTCGGGTCGCTCCATGAACCTGATGAGGCCGTTGAGGTCTTTGGCTGTCGGCATGGTCGTCTCCGGCCCGTCCGAGATGGGGTTATCCGCACGTTGCGGAGGTGCGGTGCGAGCCGCCACTCTCTTGTTTATCGCGCGATTCCCCCAGGGAGGGAATGCGACCGGGCCGAAGCATTTGGGGCTAGAGAGGATCGCGAACTGACGAGGTTTGGCGCGTGGTTCCCTCGCCGGCCGAAGGGCGCGACATCAGCTGCGGCACTTGGCCGTTCACGAGATCCGCTTCAGCCGTTCGACCCTGGCGTTCTCGTCCCTCACCTTCGCCAGGATCTCCTTCGCCGCCACCGGGCGGGAGAAGTGGAAGCCTTGGACCTCGGTGCAGCCGTAGCGGCTGAGCATGTCGGCTTCGGCCGGGGTTTCGACGCCTTCGGCGAGGACGGTGAAGTTGAGCTGGGTGCCGAGGTTGATCAGGGTACCGATCAGCTGGGCGTTCTTTTCGCGGGCATCGATGCCGGCGATCAGGGAGCGGTCGATCTTCAGCCGGCCGAAGGGCAGGGAGGCCAGCTTGACCAGCGAGGAGTGGCCGGCGCCGAAGTCGTCGATGGCGATCCTCACCCCGGTGTCCACCAGCCGCCGGAGTTCGGCGCCGACGCCGGTGAGGTCGTGGATGGTTTCCTCGGTAACCTCCACCTCGAAGCGGTCGGGGCGGATGGCGAAGCGGTCGATGGTGGCAAGCAGGATGTCCACCGGCTTGCCGGTCAGGAACTCGCCGGGCGAGATGTTGATGGCCACCGTCGAGGTGGTGTCGCCGGCGTGGGTCAGCGCGCGCAACAGGCGGCAGGCCTCGGTGGCGACGAACGCGGTGAGGCGGTCGCCCATGTCGGCGCTGCGCACCGCCGCGATGATCTCCGGCGGGCTGATGGCGCCGAGCTCGGGGTGGGACCAGCGGATCAGCGTCTCGTGGCCGATGACGGCGCCGGTCCTAAGGTCGTGCTGGCCCTGGAAGACCACGTTGAGGCGGCCGTCCGCGAGAGCGTCGCCGATCTCCGCCTCGATGCGCTGGCCGCGCTGGAGCTTGACGCGCAGCTCGGCGTCGAAGCGGGACACGCGGCGTTTGCCTTTCTCCTTGGCGGCGTAGAGCGCCATGTCGGCGGCGGCGAACAGCCCGGACAGTTCGGCCGCGTCCTGCGGGAACAGGGCGAGGCCGATCGAGGCGCCCACCGGCGAGGCGATGCCGTCGGTGACGAAGGGCCGCTCCATCGCCGCCACCACTTTCTCGCACAGGGCTTCGGCCCGCTTCCCGTCGTCGGCGGCCTCGATCAGCACCTTGTCGCCGACGAGATGGCCGTGGGTGTCGTTGATCAGCTTGAAATTGTCGAGGTCGACGACGGCAAGCGCCAGCGCGGCGCCCCGCGCCTCGCGGGCCGACAGCTCGGCGTTGAAGGCGGCCCGGTTGGGAAGGCCGGTCAGGCTGTCGTGGTTGGCGAGGTAGTCCAGCTTGCGGTTGGACTCGTTGAGCGACCGGGCGAGCGCCTGCGAGCTGAGGCGGGCCTCCTCGCCCTGCCAGAAGCGGGCCGAGGCGCGCCTGGCCTGCAGGATCATCATGACGAGCAGCAGCAGGGTGTTCGCCCCGATCACGGCGCACGGGAGGTTGCCCTGGGCAAGGAAGGTGCCAGTGGTGGAGAGAAGGATGGGCGTGAAGAACAGGATGCCCGGCTGGGCCAGCGTCATGCTCTGGATGAGCGCGCCGGCGGAGATGCCGGCCATCAGGAAGGCCGTCAACGCGCCCGCCATGGTCTCGATGTCGCCGATCTGCATCAGCGGCACGGCCGACCAGACGAGGCCGGCCAGCAGGGCGAAGTTGCCAAGCTGTCTGAGGCAGGCCTCGGTGTCTCGCCTCGCCTCGGGCCCGCTGCGCAGCCGGAGGAGCCAGAGCCCGCGCACCATGGCGACGGCGACCACGGCGGCGACCCACCAGGGGATCCACCAATAGCCGCCCTCGATGTTGAGGACGACGGCGCCCGACAGGGCGATCAGCACCGACGAGATCAGCGTGGTCGGCAGGTTGGCGAGGGCAATGGACAGCTGCTCGGCCCGTATCTCCTGGAGATACGGCCGTTCGCTTCATCAGAAGAAAACCTCCACCTATGGTGGAGGATTGGATGGGTTCTACACAGTATAAAAGAGACCTCCGTGCTTGGGCCACAAAGTGGGTCAAGAACGGAGGTTATAGTGGATGATAACCATC
>JAUVXG010000091.1 GCA_030603685.1 Pleomorphomonas sp. | reverse complement strand
CCCCCGGAGCCGTGCCCCGGGGGAGTGAGGCGCTTCACGCCGCCGCGAACTTGGTGACGAAGGTTTCCACCACGGACGGGAGGCCCTTGGCCTTGGTCGACAGGCCGGTGGAAAGGTTCATCAGCTGGGTGGAGGCGGCGCCGGTCATTTCCGCCGCCTGGCCGACGCCGGTGATGTTTTCGGTGACTTCGGCGGTGCCCGCGGCGGCTTGCTGGCAGTTGCTGGCTATCTCGGTGGTTGCCGCGCCCTGTTCCTCCACCGCGCCGGCGATGGCCGAGGCCACCTCCTTGATGTTGGTGATCGTCTTGACGATGGAGGTGATGGAGTGGACCGTGTTGCCGGTCGAATCCTGGATTTCCGCCACCTTGGTCTCGATGTCGCCGGTGGCCTTGGACGTCTGGTCGGCCAGCTGCTTCACCTCCGCCGCGACGACGGCGAAGCCCTTGCCGGCTTCGCCCGCCCGCGCCGCCTCGATGGTGGCGTTGAGCGCCAGAAGGTTGGTCTGCTCGGCGATGCCGCGGATGATGTTGACCACGTCGCCGATGGCGGCGGCCGAGGCGGCGAGGGTGGAGATGCGGGCGTTGGAGGCCTGCGCCTCGCCGAAGGCCAGCTCGGCCACCTCGGCCGAATGGTCGACCTGGGCGCTGATCTCGTGGACGGAGGCAGCCATTTCCTCGGACGAGGCGGCCACGGTCTGCACGTTGCTGGCCGCCTGTTCGGCCGCCGCGGCCACGGCCTGGGCCTGACGGGCGGTTTCCTCGGCGGTGGCGGACAGGCTGCGGGCGCTGTCGGCGATCTCCTCGGAGGATTCGGCGAAGTTGGCGGCGAGGTCGCGCATTTCGGCGACGAACTGGTCGGCCAAGCTCTGGCGGCGGTTCAGTTGCTCGCGTTCGGCGCGCTCGCGGGCTTCGCGCTCGACGCGGGCCTCATCGTCGGCGATCATGCTCTGCCGGCATTGCTCCAGCACGCCGCCGAGAACGCCGAAATCGTCGCGCCGACCGAGGATGGTCACCACCATGTCCTTTTCGCCGCGCCCCAGCGCCAGCACGTAGTTGATGGCGATGCCGAGCGGCCGCGTCACCGACAGGGCGCTGACGGCGGCGATGATCACCGCGAGCAAGGCCGCGACGGCGCTGATGGCGATCTCGATGGCGATGCCGCGCTGGACGGCGGCGGCGCTGTCCTGTCCGATCTGGACGCCGCGCTTGCCGTAGGCGTCGGACAGCTCGGTGCCGAGCTTGTCGATGACGGGATAGATGGCGGCCAACTTCGAGCGCAGGTCGGAGTTGACGGCGCTCTGATCGCCGCTCTGGATCTGGCCGGCCAGCTTCATGACGCCGGCGTGGTAGTCCTTCAGAGTCTGTTCCAGCTCGGCAGTCTTGGCCTTGCGGCCGGGATCGCGGGTGGACTTGCTGACCTCCTCGAGCTTGGCGACGGCGGACGCGAAGGCCTGGTCCATCTGGGCGAACAGCTCGGCCTGCCGGGCCGGCTGGTTTGCCGCCTCGTAGAAGCCGGCGCGGCCCTTGGCGATGAATTTGAGCGCGGTTTCGATGTTGCCGGTCTGGGACAGCACGCGGACCGACTCCCGCGTGTAGTTGGCGGCGTCGGAGAGGTAGAGGTACCCCACGACGCTGACGGCGATCAGCATCAGCGTGATAAACGCAAAGCCGGCGTAGAGCCGGTGAGCGATCTTCAGGCGGTCCATGGTACACCCTTCTGGTGGTCCGAGACGCTCGCCAAAACGAAACCGGGGCGGGCAGCTAGCTTGACCTCCGAGCTGTGGCGCTCATGAAACCATCGCTATCTGCCGCACCCCAGGTATGACGGTCGCGGTTGTCCGATATCCAGTAGACCATGACGTTAGAGTGGTTAACGATGTTTATAGTTTCGTCGAATTTCGATAGAAGTTGACTCATATGCGGAGTAGAACGTAGGCAGCGTCGAATTGTAGATAGAGTTATCTATAATCGACGCTCATGAAAATAGTTTCGACTTTAAAACGCTTCATACTGCCGTGCCAAGAGCGGGTCGTGCGTTGTCTGATGCTATTCTATCTTATTTTTCTTCTTTGCAATCTTGGCTCTTGGTCTGGATACCTGCCAGGAAAGCCGACGATTTCCTAATGGGTGCGGCTTTGATTTGACTCAACTTTGAGTCACTTCTCCGGCCGGAGCGCAATCGAGTGGGCGCGGGCCTTTCCGGCGGCCCGGCGCGACTCATCCATTGGTAGCAGGCATCGCGTCAGCCCGCCTGATGATCCCTCGGCTTCAGGAGGTGGCGAAGCCGATGCGGTGCAGGAACTCCGCGCGCACCCGGTCGATGACGGCGCAGGACATCGCCAGGGCGTTGGCCATCAGGCGGCCGAAGCCGCTAGAGCATTGTGCGGAAAAGTGGAAACCGGTTTTCCGCAAAAACAATGCGACAACAAAGAGATAGAGCTTGTTGGCGAACCAGAGTTCGCCGGACAGGCTCTAGATGCGCCGGTGACGAGAATGACCTCATTCATCGTAGCCCCTCAGACCACACCGCCGTTGGCGCGGACGATCTGGCCGTTGATCCAGCCGGCGTCCGGGCCGACCAGCAGCGAGACGACGCCGGCGATGTCGCCGACTTCGCCGAGGCGGCCGAGCGGGTTCATCTGCCGGATGCGGTCGAGCGTCGCCTCATCCTTGCCCTCGAAGAACAGCTCGGTGGCGACGGGGCCGGGCGCCACGGCGTTGACGGTGACGCCGCGCCCGCCCAGTTCCTTGGCGAGGATATGGGTCAGCGCTTCGACGGCGGCCTTGCTGGCGGCGTAGACGCCATAGCCGGGTTGATAGAGCCCGATGACGCTGGTCGAGAGGTTGACGATGCGCCCGCCGTCGCGCAGGCGCTTCGCCGCCTCGCGGAGGCCGTTGAACGTGCCCTTGAGGTTGATGGCGATCGTCTGGTCGAAGGCCGCGTCGTCGACCTGGGCCAGCGGCGCCAGCTTCATGATGCCGGCATTGTTCACCAGCACGTCGACGCCGCCATAGGCCGCCTCGGCGGCATCGAACAGGCGCGTCACGGCCTCGGGGTCACTGATGTCGGCCTGGAAGGCCAGGGCGCGGCCGCCGGCCTTTTCGATGTCGGCCACCAGGTCGGCCGCCGCCGTGGCGCTGCCGGCATAGTTGATGACGACCGAGAGGCCGTCGCTCGCCAGCCGGCGGGCGATGGCGGCGCCGATGCCGCGCGAGGCGCCGGTGACGATGGCGACCCTTTGTGTCGAAGGGATCATGGCTGCTGCTCCTTTGTCGTTGGCCGCGGGCTCAGGCGTCGGGCGCGCGGTAGGCGTCGGGAATGATGAACACCTCGTCGGCGCGGGCATAGCCGCCGTCCTTGACCTCCTCGATCAGCACCATGGTGTGCGGGCGGGCGGCCTCGGAGAAGTATTCGACCAGCATCGCCGTGGTGCGATGCACGATCTCTTCCTTCTGGGCGCGGCTGAGGGCTGCTTCGGGAACCTTGAAGTTGGCAAAGGGCATGTCTTCACTCCGGTTGGCCGATCCAGCGACCGGCTGACGAGGAGGAAGGTAGTCGTTTTAGAATTTGGCACTAGAAAGCGGTTATCAACATCACTATTCCGGATATCATAACAATCGGGGTGGGGTGATGGATCGCATCGACATCATGCGGCTGTTCGTCAGGATCGTCGAACGCGGCAGCTTCGCGCAGGCGGCGCGCGACCTCAGCATACCCCGCCCCAGTGCGACGCACGCCATCCAGCGCCTGGAGGCGGACCTCGGGGTGCGCCTGCTGGAGCGGACGACGCGCAACGTGCGGGCGACGCTCGACGGCGCGCTCTATCACGAGCGCTGCGTTCGCCTGCTGGCCGACCTCGACGAGGTGGAAAGCGTGTTCCGCACCGCCGAGCCCAAGGGGCCGCTGCGCGTCGACATGCAGGGCACCATCGCGCGGCATTTCGTGCTGCCGGCCTTGCCCGGCTTCATCGCCCGCCATCCGGGGGTCGCGCTCCACCTCAGCGAGGGCGACCGGATGGTCGACCTGATCACCGAGGGCGTCGACTGCGTTCTCAGGGCCGGCGACCTCACGGACTCCACGCTGATCGGCCGCCGCATCACCACGTTCGAGCAGATGACGCTGGCAAGCCCGGCCTATCTGGCGCGCCACGGGGTTCCAATGACGCCGGACGACCTCGCCGGGCACCGGATGGTCGCCTATGCCGCCTCGGCGACGGGCCAGCCCTATCCGCTGGAGTTCCAGACCGACGACGGCGTGCAGGAGCGGGCGCTGTCCCATGATGTCGTCGTGCGCGGCGCGGAAATCTACACGGCCTCCGGCGTGGCGGGGCTGGGGTTGATCCAGGTGCCCCGCTATCGCGTGGCCCACCAGATCGCCCAGGGGGTGCTGGTTTCTGTCCTCGAAGCCTTTCCGCCGCCGCCTGTGCCCGTGTCGGTGCTCTATCCGCACAGCCGGCATCTGTCGTCGCGGCTCCGGGTGTTCATCGATTGGCTGGCCGAGGTGTTCCGCAGCGCCGAAGCGGGGGGTGCCCCTATCAATCTGTCCTCCTCTCTCGAAGGCTGAGGATCTCGGGACGAGAGGGTGACGAGGGTGCTATCGGACGCCCCCTTTGGTTAGGGGAGATTGATAGGGGCGAAGGAGACTTCTCGTCCTGAGGTCCACCTTGCATTCGCATGCCAATGCAAGTGGCCTTCGCCAGGATGACGGGAAAGTGATATAAAACAAGGAGATGCGTCGTGGTTCCGACGTGTGTTCGGTGACCGGACAGGGCTCCCGTTTCTATCAGGCCGTCATCCTGGCGCAGGCCAGGACCTCGGGACGAGAGGGTGATGAGGGGCGTATCAGGCGGCCTAACGGTTCTGGAGCGAGATATCGGCCGGGCGCCTTGTTCTGCCCGAGGTCCTCTGCCTTCGCAGAGGAGGACAGGATAATTATATAGAGGAAACAAGACCGTAGCGACCATCGCCCCCTTACGGCAAATTGTCCCTGAGGTAGATCTCGATGCGGATGGTTTCCTGGCTGGCGCTGAGCGGCGTGCCGTCGATCAGGGAGCGCAGCACGCGGATGGCGCTGCGGATCTCGTGACCGGCGTCCTGGTTGATGACGGCGTGGAAGAGGCCGTTTTGCAGGGCGGCGCGCGTCACGTCGTAGAGCTCGTGCGCCACGACGACGGGGCGGGCCTCGGGCGGCAGATCGGCCAGCACGTCGAGAATGCCCTGGTGGCCGCCGCCGATGTTGTAGAGGCCGACGATGTCGCCCTCGCGCTTCAGGCAGTCGCGGAGCGCCTCGCGCGTCGCCTCGCGCTCGTCGCGGCCTTCCAGCATGACCGACGACTGGAGGTGCGGGAACTCGGCGCTGATCACCTGGTCGAAGCCCATGCGGCGCTCGACGTGGTCGCGCACCAGCATGGAGCCGGCGACGACGACGATCTTGCCCTCGCGACCGCCGAGGAACTGGCCGAGCAGGCTGGCGGCGGTGCGGCCGGCGGCGACGTTGTCGATGCCGACATAGCGGTGGCGGGGGAAGCGCGGCGCGTCGGACACCAGGGTGACCACCGGCACGCCGGCGGCGTTGAGGCGGCAGAGCTCGGCCCGGACGGCGGCGGACTCGGTGGCGACCAGCGCCACGCCGGCCACCGCCTCGGTGTCGATCGCGCGCAGGGCCTCGGTCAGCGCGTCGCCGTCAAAGGCGGGAACGCTGCGTACCTCGATGTCGACGCGCTTGCCGGCCAGCCGCTTGCGCGCCTCGCGCGCCTCGGCCTCCAGGTGGCGCATGAAGTCGCTGGGGCCATCGGGGATCAGGAACACCAGCCGGTCGACGCGCTTGCGGGCCAGCGCCGCCGCCGAGGCGTCGCGCACGAAGCCCAGCTTGTCGACGGCCGCCTTCACCCGCTCGGCGGTGGCGGCGCGCACGCCGGGCCGGTCGTTCAGCACGCGATCCACGGTCGCGAGACCGACGCCGGCGGCTTTGGCAACGTCGTGGACGGTGGGACGCATGCGTGCTCCTGGAAACGTAAACTCACCTCAGGTGGCCGATTGGCCGTTCCGAACGAATCCCATAGTTTTCAAAGGCTTCTAGAGCAATTGCCTCACCGCACTTTCGGCGGAAACTGCTCCAGAGCCCTATATCCCCCCCTTGCCCCTTCCTGCCTGAGGTCCACCTTGCATTCGCTCGCGAATGCAAGCGGCCTTCGCGCAGGATGACAGGAGAGGGATGGAAGCGGAGCCCGATAGCAACCCCTTGCTCCATCCTGCCTGAGGTCCTGCGCATAAAGCGCAGGATGACAGGAGAGGGATAGAAGCGGAGCCCGATACCACCCCCTCGCTCCATCCTGCCTGAGGTCCTGCGCCTTCGCGCAGGATGTCAGGAGAGGGATAGAAGCGGGAGCCCCTTACGGCCTCCGAGTGCGCACCGGAAACGCGACGCATCCCCTTGTTTCATATCAATTAATTGTCATCCTGCGCGAAGGCGCAGGACCTCAGGACGAGAGGTCTCCCCGGCTACTATCAAAACTGGAGTTGTATACTCCACATTATGCCCACCCGCTGTCAACTCCGGGCGAGAACATATCAACCGAACCCAGGGGATAGGTTCCGGCAGCGAGCCGCCGGAACGCATATTCAAGGCGAGGCACTGAGCCTGATCTGAACCTCGCTGGGGCAGGTAGACATCCCCGCCCCAGTAGAGTTTCGGGCAGGCTCACTCGTGGACGTACATGTCCCAGCCCAGATACTTCGTCGCCGCTTCGGTCACGGCGGCGGCCGACGAGGAGAAGTTCGTCGCCACGTGGTGCTCGAAGGCGTTCTCGCAGATGTAGCGCAGGAGCTTCTGCAGGTTGGGGATGTCCACCACGCCGGCGCCGCCGAAGGTGTTCAGCGGGTCGTCGGTGAACGAGCCCTGGCCGGTGTAGCCCTTGATCTTGCCGGTGAAGTCGTCGGTGGAGAGGCGCAGGAAGGTCATGGCGCCGGCCTTCACCTTGCCGTCCAGCGTGCCATAGGTGTTCTCGGCGCCCACGGTGCCAGCGATGATCTGCTGGTAGTCCATCTTCACGCCTTCATTGAAGAAGTGCTTGGGCAGGTTGGAACAGTGGAAGCAGACGGCCTTGTTGGGGTCGCCGCCGTAGTTGTTGTTCCAGTCGAGGAGAGCCGACGGCGTCTCGCTGGCAAGGCCGAGCGCGTACATGGAGAGCGAACCCAGCGTGTCGACCTCGCAGGCCGACGGCAAGAGCTTCTGGCTCATCATACTCATGACGGTGCAGGGCACGATGCCGAAGAACTCTTCCAGGCTGGTCCAGCACTGCACGGAGGTGATGGTGAGGCGGTTGGTCTCGACCCAGTTGTCCAGCACAGCGCCGAGCTTGGCCATCTTGATGAGGGCTTCCTTGGGCGTGTGGCCGGTGGGCACGTAGGCCTTGATCTCCTCGATCTTCTGCTCGACGGCGGCGTCGGTGTCCTTGAGCTTGCCGATGCGGCCGAGCACCTCGGAAAGGTCGAGCGTGTCGACGGTGATGCCCGAACGCTCGAGCAGCTTTTCCGAGTAGCGCACGGTGTTGAAGGCGGCCGGGCGGGCGCCGACGGCGCCGACGCGCAGGTTCTTGAAGCCGCGCACGATGCGGCAGACGGCGGCGAACCACTTGAGGTCGGCCTCGAACTCGGGCGAGTCGGGCGCCTCGGTGTGCAGCGTCGTCAGCGAATACTTGATGCCATACTGCTGCAGGTTGTTGCAGATCGACATCTTGCCGCAGAAGCTGTCGCGGCGGTGGGTGATGGCCATCTTGCCGGTGTCGTCGGGCGTCGCCTGGATCAGCACGGGCACGTCGAGCCCGGCAAGGCGCAGCGCGTCGGCCAGGCCGCGCTCCTCGCCGAAGTTCGGCAGGGTGATGATGATGCCGTCGATTTCCTCGGCGTGCTTCTTGAACAGGGCGGCGCAGATCTCCGCTTCCTTGTAGGTCTCCACCGCGCCGTGGGCCGTCTCTTCCGGCGTTACGACGATCGCCTTATAGCCCTGCTTCTCAAGGGCGGCGATCATCTCCAGCCGCCCGCTGGCGGCGAGATGGCTGGGGAAGAATCCACGGTTTCCGACGATCACGCCGAAGGTCATCTGCTTGGGCATCAGCTTCGCTCCTCCACAGTCGCTTGAAATGTTTGAGGTACGCTACCGAAAGAGAAAAAGGGGAGTTTTTCGGTAGGGAATTGGGGTCAATTGAGGGGATTCAAGCGAGTGTTGATGAGCGTACATCAAGGTCGGGGGAGAGGCAAGGGTGGGGTGGGCGGTGACGGGGCACCGACATCGCTCTACACGGCAAAGCCGAAACCGGAGCAAAACCTCTCCACCAGCTGGCGTGGAGCCTAGAGGTTGTAGTAACACCTTCTAGTTTAGAGAATCGAGGATTACTCGCATGTCAGGGTTCTTTAAGATCCGGGAAGCTTCGGTTGATGGAAATATGCTGGTCCGCGAACCGCAGCGGGAGGCTTATAGCGCAATCCAGGCGTTTGCCGGTGAATCTGATCGCGAGGCGGGAGTCGTTCTTCCTGTCGGATGCGGCAAGTCGGGCACCATTGCTATGTCGCCATTTGCATTCGGATCTAACCGAACGCTGGTCGTCGCGCCGAACCTTAATATCGCGGATCAGTTGCTGAAAGATTTTGAGCCAACTAATCCTGATATGTTTTATCAGAAGGCCAAGGTGATTGAAGCGCCTTGGCCGGAACCTGTTGAAATTCGGGGTAGAACCACAAACCGGGGCGACCTTGAGGCTGCGGACGTGGTTGTTACAAACATACAACAACTTCAAGGGGAAGAGAATCGTTGGCTTCAGAGTCTTCCCAACGATTTTTTTGATTTGATTTTGTTTGACGAGGGGCATCATAACGTCGCCGTATCTTGGGATCTCCTGAAGGCCAAGTTTCCTGCGGCGCGCATCGTCAATTTCAGCGCAACTCCTATGCGTTCGGATGGCCAACTCATGGCCGGCCGGATCATTTATTCATATCCGGTAGCAAGGGCGATACGTGCTGGATATGTGAAGCGTCTTAAGGCGGTTGTCCTAAATCCAAAGACGCTGCGTTACGTGCGCCGTCAGGACGGTCAAGAGATTGAAGTTAGCCTCGATGAGGTTCGCAGACTTGGGGAGGAGGACGCAGATTTTCGGCGCAGCATAGTCTCGTCCGAGGCCACGATGAATACGATTGTTGACGCGTCCATTCGCGAGCTCGATCGACTTCGGAAAGAGTGCGGTGATAATAATCTCAAGATTATCGCTTCTGCACTGAACTATGAGCATTGTCGTCAGATAGTGGCGGCCTACCGTGCGCGTAATCGTCGAGCCGACTACGTGCATTCTCTTGAAGATGGAAAAGCAAATGATCGTGTATTAAAAAGGCTTAAGAACGATGATCTTGATGTGATCGTTCAAGTTCGTAAGTTGGGTGAGGGCTTTGATCATCAGCGTCTAGCCGTCGCTGCTGTATTTAGTATTTTCGCTAATCTGTCGCCGTTCGTGCAGTTTGTTGGCCGTATAATGCGGGTGGTCCAGCAGAATGCACCCAACTCTCCTGTAAATCGCGGCGTTGTAGTTTTCCATGCTGGCGCCAACGTCGCGAGGCGCTGGTCTGACTTTCAGTCGTATACCGGTGCTGATCAGGAGTTTTTCGATGCGCTACTCCCAGTAGAAGATCTGGACTTCTCGCATGGTGACGAGATTGAGATTGATCCGGTGCCGAACGATATCAGCGATAGCGTGGAGGTTCGCTCTCAGTCGGAGGTGATACTTCAGGAAATACCTCTCATTGAGGACGACAATGAAGCTCTCGAACTTGTGCGGCAGTTGAAGGAACGTGGTTATACCGGTGACGATGTTGCTAAAGCGATGAATAAGCTCGATGCAGTCCCGGTTACTAAAGTGCGTCAACGTCAAGCAGACCGGTTGGCGTTGGATGCTAGGGTGAAAAACGAGGTGGGAAAGATTCTTGCTTCGAGAAATCTGAGCCATCAAGCCCACGACCTCGACAAGAAACGGCTTGGCAGGAGCAACTTTGTGGTCGTGAAGGGAGCTATCGATAGCGAGGTCAACAAGCTTGTCGGTAAGAGATCTGGCGAACGTAGCGAATTTACCCAAGCGGAGCTGGACACTATCGATGCTAGTTTCGACGGCATTGTTGATCGTGCCTCCAAGGAGGTGTTCGATGCCTAGAATTAAGTCTCTGCTAACCCCCGTCCAAATTGGAATCGTCCAGCGCGCTCACGACTGCCAGGGCAATTCCAATCATCGTTTGAATAAGGGAGATCGTCGACTAGAGGTAAAAAAAGAACGAGGTTGGGATTACTACTGCCTCGAGTGTGGTGAGAAGATGCTTCAGCGGGATGCTGACGCTATCCAGAAGAATTTAAACCTTTGTCGCGACGCCATGCCGATAAATAAACTGAAGGCGGACTAGCAGATAGCGAGTAATGAAGATATTTCGGCTTTATGCAGTTACCCATCGTCCTCTGGTCGGCCAAAAGGGGGTGACGTCGCCCCTTGCGCTTAACCCGGTTTGAAGTTCTTTCTGGCCCATCATCGGGTTGTCGGCGAGCATGGCGAGCCAGCGCTCGATGCGGTCGGTGATCGTGTCGGCGGCGTCCGCGCCTGACTTGCTGGCGATCCAGACCCAGAGGTCGACCATGTCGGTGCGCGCCATGGCGGAGTAGGTGACGGTTCCCATCCTACTTTTGGGCCATCAGGCGCTTGCGGCCTTCGGCCTTGACGGCCTCGGCTTCGAGCGGGCGAAAGTCGCCGCTTTCGATGCCGTCCTGCCACGCCTGCTGAAGAAGGCGCAGCCTCTCGCCCTCGGCGTGGTCGAGCTTTTCCATGAGCCGCAGGGCTTCTCGCACCACCTCGCTGGACGAGGCGTAGCGGCCGGACTCCACCTTGGTCTTGACGTAGCTCACCAGTTCGTCGGTCAGCGACACATTGAGGTTGCCCATGTCGGTGGTCTCCTTCCGTTTCATGATGTCGCCGATAACAGGGAATGGCAATGTTTGTTATTCGCTTGGGGCTCCTCGTCCGGTCGGGAACGAATGTCCGGCGGGCGCGTTCTCCCGTTGTCCCATCGTCATGGCTGCCGCCCTGTCTGCGCATTGGCCTGCCGATTGAATCTCAAGCTTTCGCGTCCCAAGTTCTTTGCTTGACGTGTTCAGCATTTCGCGGCGCGGCCGGGGCGGCATTCACAGCCCTCGCTTCGCCGCCGAGCCATTTCTCAGGAGACATTCATGGCCGAGTCCATTGCCCATTACATCGCCCGCTTTCTTGGCGAGGCCGGGGTGAAGCGCATCTGGGGGGTGACGGGCGACAGCCTGAACGGCCTCAGCGACAGCCTGCATCGGCTGGGCGAGATCCGCTGGATGGGGACGCGGCATGAGGAGGCGGCGGCGTTCGCGGCCGGGGCCGAGGCGCACATTACCGGCGAGCTGGCGGTGTGCGCCGGTTCGTGCGGACCGGGCAACCTGCACCTCATCAATGGCCTGTTCGACTGCCAGCGCAGCCATGTGCCGGTGCTGGCGATCGCCGCGCACATTCCTTCGTCGGAGATCGGCTCGGGCTATTTCCAGGAGACGCACCCGCAGGAGCTGTTCCGCGAGTGCTCGGTCTATTGCGAGCTGGTGACCAACCCCGAGCAGATGCCGCGCGTGCTGGAGGTTGCCGTGCGCACCGCCATCGCCAGGAAGGGCGTCGCCGTCATCGTGCTGCCGGGCGATGTGGCCCTGAAGCCGATGCCAGACGATGTCGACATCCGCTGGCGCGAACCGGAGCTTGGCCGTCTGGTGCCGTCGGCGGCGCAGGTGGATGCGCTGGCCGAGATGCTCAACGCCAGTTCGAAGGTGACGCTGCTGTGCGGCGCCGGCTGCGCCGAGGCGCATGACGAGGTGGTGGCGCTGGCCGCCCGGCTGAAGGCGCCCATCGTCCACGCCCTGCGCGGCAAGGAGTTCGTGGAACACGACAACCCCTATGACGTCGGCATGACCGGGCTGATCGGCTTTTCCTCCGGCTATCACGCCATGGGCGCCGCCGACACGCTGTTGATCCTCGGCTCGTCCTTCCCCTATCGCGCCTTCTACCCGGCCGGCGCCAGGATCGCCCAGGTGGACAGCCGGCCGGAAAGCCTCGGCGCCCACACGCAGATCGATCTCGGCATCGTCGGCGACGTCAAGGCGACGGTGGCGGCGCTGCTCGACAAGCTGCCCGAGAAGCGTGACGACGCCTTCCTCAAGACGGCGCTCGACCACTATGCCAAGGCGCGCAAGGGGCTGGACGACCTCGCCACCGACGATGGCGCCAAGGGCCAGATCCACCCTCAGTATCTCGCCCGCCTCATCAGCGAGAAGGCGGCGGACGACGCCATCTTCACCTGCGACGTCGGCACGCCCACGGTGTGGGCGGCGCGCTACGTGACGATGAACGGCAAGCGGCGGCTGATCGGCTCGTTCAACCACGGCTCGATGGCCAACGCCCTGTCGCAGGGCATCGGCGCCCAGGGCATCGACCCGAGCCGGCAGGTGGTGGCGCTGTGCGGTGACGGCGGCTTCGCCATGCTGATGGGCGACATTCTCAGCGTGCGCCAGCTGGACCTGCCGCTGAAGATCGTCATCTTCCACAACCGCTCGCTCGGCTTCGTCGCCATGGAGATGAAGGCCGGCGGCTACATTTCCGACGACACCGACCTCAACAGCCCCGACTTCGTCAAGGTGGCCGAGGCGATCGGCATCAAGGGCATCCGCGTCGACGACGCCAAGGCGCTGCCGGCCGCCCTCGACGAAGCCTTCGCCACGCCCGGCCCTGTTTTGGTGGACGTGATGACCGCCAAGCAGGAACTGGCCATGCCGCCGCAGATCACCCTCGAACAGGCCAAGGGCTTCTCGCTCTACATGATGCGGGCGATCCTCAATGGCCGGGGCGACGAGCTGATCGAACTGGCCAAGACCAACTGGCGGTGAGGGGGTAATGGTTCAGTCGTGGCTTCATGTGGGCGCCCCTCTGTCAGCGCAGGCGTGAGATATGAAACTATAGCTGCACTCTGCGCGTTGGATGGGTTGGTATCGATGTATGAGTTGATATGTTGGTTAATCAGCTTTCGAGATAAGCCATAGCTTCAAAATGGTGTCATGTGCTATGCTCTGCCGTGAAAGGTGAAGGTGTAGCTGCATGGACCTTAGACGCGCCGACATTCTGTTCAAGGGGGAGCCGGCTGGCACACTGGTCGAGACGGCCGGTGGCGGCACGCGCTTTACCTATCGGGCGGACTGGCGCGGTGGCGATATCGGCTGCTGCCTGCCGTCGCTCCGGCGCGAGCATGAATGGCCGGTCGGGCTGCATCCGTTTTTTCAGCATATCGGTTCGGAAGGCTGGCTTCGGGAGCAAAAGGCCCGGGCGGCGCACGTGGTTGGCGACGATGATCTCGGCCTGCTGCTGCGCTATGGCGCCGACTGCATCGGGGCAGTGAGCGTTCTCCCGCCCGATGATGCCGAGCCGCTGCCGGCGATCACCGAGGCCACGGTCAACCCTGGCCGTACCGTGTCGGGCGTTCAGAGAAAGCTGCTGGTCGCAAGGGACGCTGGCGGGCGTTTCCTGCCGGCCGCGGCGACGGGGCCGGCGCCCTATATCGCCAAGTTCAACTCCGAGCGGATCGGCAGCCTCGTTCGCAACGAGGCGCTCAGCCTCAGGTGGACGGCGGCCGTGCTGGGCAAGGCGGAGGTGACCGAGTTCACCACGGCGATGGTCGCCGGTCTCGGCGAGATCGCTCTGGTCGTCAGCCGTTTCGACCGGACGGCGGATGGCGGCAAGCTGCGGCTCGAGGATTGCGCACAGATCCTGCAAAAGCCGAGGGGGCAGGACTATGCCGGCAAGTACGATGCCGCCTATGAGGACGTGGGGGCCGTCATCGGCCAATACTCGTCGCGGCCGCAGATCGACCTTGCGCGCCTCTTCAGACGGCTGATCGCCTTCGTCCTGATCGGCAATTGCGACGCCCACCTCAAGAACTTCTCGCTTCTGGAAACACCCGATGGCCTGCGCCTGTCGCCCGCCTATGACGTGGTGAACACCGCGCTCTATGACGGCTTCGATCAGGTGTTGGCGCTGTCGATCGGCGGCCGGCACGTGCAGTTGGAGGCGGCCGATCAGGCGCTGCTCCGGGCGTTCGGCAAGGAGATCGGCCTGCCGGACCGGGCGGTCGAGCTGGCCTTCAGGGATGTGAAGCGCGGCGTCGAGCGGGCGGCATCGGTCATCCGGCCGCCGGAGGCCGAGCCCGAGGATGGCTTCACCCATCGCTTCAGGGAGATCGTGGACCGCTCATGCCTCAGACTTCTTCCATAGCGCCGCTGTCCTGGCCGCGCCTCGTCGAGGAGGCTTTGCGCCGTCGCAAGGCGGAGGGGCTAACGCAGAAGGACCATGCGGCGCTGGCCGGCGTCAGCCATCCCACCATGGCCGCCTTCGAGCGCGGCGAGACGACGCTGACGCTGGCAAAGGCGATGGACATCCTGCGCGTGGTCGGCCTCGTGGACGAGCCGTCGCCGGAAGACGCGCAGTCGCGCTTCGTGCGCGAGGCCTTCGAGCGCTGGCAGGCGCTGGTGGCGCCGCTGGCGCAGGACGCGCCGGCCCGTTTCCCGAATGGCTGGTACCGGATCGACTATTGGCTGGAAGGCGACCTCAGGACGCCCGACCTTGCAGCGTTCGAGGGGCTTCTGGAACAGGCGGTGGTGCGGGGCATCGGCTGGCCCTCATTCTGGATTCCCCCCCCTCTGGATGCTCACTCGCATGAGGTGGATGGGATGATCGAGTACTGGCGGGCTCCCCCCCGCGCGAGTGGCGGCTATTCCTTTGATATGCCCGATTTTTACGATTTCTGGCGCGCCGCGACCACGGGGCGGCTGGTGCTGATGCGCGGCTATGTGGAAGACGGTCAGAACACCGTTCCGGCCGGTGCCATCTTCGATACGACGGTGCCGATTTGGCGGATGGGCGAGGTGCTGCTGCACGCCGAACGGCTGGCTTCCCTCCTCAAGAAGACTGCGGAAAGCGCGGTGACCGTGCATTTCCGCGCGCTCTACACCGGGCTGAGCGGCCGCGTTCTCCGCTCCTGGGCCAACCCGCTGAGCGACCTCGTCATCCAGGGTCACGCCGCCCGCGGCGACGAGGCCGAGCTGCAAGCGGAAATCCCGGCCGCCGACATCGAAGGGCGTCTCGCCGAACACCTGCTGCCGCTCACCGCCTCGCTCTACGAGCGCTTCGGCGTCGCCGGCCTGTCGCTCGACCGTGTGAAAGCGGAGGTGGAGCGCCTCAAGGCAAGTTCGGTGCGCTGAGCGCGAGGGAGCGCCGGTCGTGGCCGCGCGCATCGGTTGACAAACGTCAGCTTCCGGTTGCCGTTCTCCCGGCTGCGCGCCATAGCCTCCTGACGGGCTCAGATGACGCCATGGGCTGGTCGTGGAGCGACGGAACGGAGGGGCCGTATCAGGATGGCTCGGTTTGGGGAGCGCGATATCGGCGTTGCGCTCCATCCTGCCTGAGGTCCTGGCCTTCGCCAGGATGACAGCATTATATATAGGGATGACAATCGGTTAGGTGGAGCCCGCTTTCGTCGCGCTGCCGTTTGCAACGCTTGCCGCTCCGCTCATGCGATATCAAGCTCGATGGCGGTACTCCGGCTATTTCCCCGATCTATCAAGTCGTCATCCTGGCGAAGGCCAGGACCTCAGGCAGGATGGAGCAAGCCGCCGATATCGGTCTCCCCATACCGATCAGCCCCCTTCCGTCGAATAAGGGAGCGTCGGCCGTGGCCGACGCCCTTGGTGCTGTCCTTACTTCACCGCCGCGTTTCCTCCGTCGGCGTCGAGCGCCGAGCCCGTGACGAAGCTCGCGTGCGGGCTGGCGAGGAAGAGGGCGGCGTTGGCGATTTCTTCGGGGGCGGCGATGCGCTTCATGGCGTGGAGGCCGGCGGCCCAGTCCTTCTGGGCCTGATCGCCGGCCATGCCGGTGTCGGTGCCGCCGGGCAGCAAGGCGTTGGCGCGGATGCCTTTGGCGCCGTAGTCGGCGGCGATGCCCTTGACGAGACCCATCAGGCCGGCCTTGGCGGCGGCGTAGGCGCCCATGCCGGGCAGGCCGACGCTGGTGCCGACGAAGCTGGACGTGAAGACGATGGAGCCGCCGCCGCGCGCGAGCATGGCGGGGATCTGCGCCCGGCTGGCCAGGAAGGCCGAGGTGAGGTTGGTGGTCAGCGTCGCCTGCCATTCGTCGGGCGAGAGCTCGGCCAGCGGCTTGAGGGCGCCGACGGTGCCGGCGTTGTTGAAGGCGATGTCGAGGCCGCCGAAGGCGCTCACGGCCTCTTCCACCAGCGCCTCCTGGCAGGCGGGCTCGCCGACGTCGCCGACGACGACGCTCGCCTTGCCGCCCCCGCCCTTGATCTCCAGGGCCACCGCATCCAGCGCCCAGGGCCCCCGCGCGTTGAGCACGACGGCCGCGCCCTCGGCGGCAAACATCCGCGCCGCCGCCCGCCCGATGCCCGACGACGCGCCGGTGATGATCGCCACCTTGTTGTCCAGAATTCCCATGTCGCTCTCCTTTGTTGCCACGCAACTCCAGACGCAAAACCGGCGTCCACTTTTGCTGGAGTTGCTCGTGTTGGGAGGACCGACATAGGAAACGGCGGCGGTCGCCAGACACCCGTTTCTCGTCGTGGGCGACTGTGACAGCCGAAAACGACCAGTCACGCACCGCCGGTTCGAAATTGCAAGATCCTCCATATCCTCTCGATACCTGTCACTACTCATCGACAGGCGTCCTGGGGTATGGTGAGGATAACGATCATAGGTCGCCGCCTGGAGGGCGGACGCCAGAGAAAAGGGAGTTGAAAGCCGATGACGCAGCAGGCCATGGCCGCGGCGATCGCCGAGGGACGCACATCGCTGGGCATTGAGCTCGGGTCCACCAACATCAAGGCTTGCCTGATCGGGCCGGATCACCAGGTGCTCGCCACCGGCACCCACGGCTGGGAGAACCAGTTCGTCGACCGCCTGTGGACCTATTCGGAAGAGGCGATCTGGGCCGGCTTGCAGGCCTCCTTCGCCGCGCTCAGCGCCGACGTGAAGAAGCGCTACGACGTCGAGCTGACCCGCGTCGGCGCTCTCGGTTTCTCGGCGATGATGCATGGCTATCTCGCCTTCGACGCCGCCGGCAAGCTGCTCGTTCCGTTCCGCACCTGGCGCAACACCAACACCGAGCGCGCCGCCGCCGAGCTGACCCGCACGCTGGGCTTCAACTTCCCGCTCCGCTGGTCGGCCAGCCATCTCTATCAGGCGGTGATCGACAACGAGCCGCATGTGGCCGATGTCGCCTACATCACCACGCTGGCCGGCTTCGTGCACTGGCGCCTCACCGGCCGGAAGGTGATCGGCGTGGGCGATGCCTCGGGCATGTTCCCGATCGACGCCGCCACGCATGACTATGACGCGCCGATGATGAAGCGCTTCGGCGAGATGGTGAAGGGCCACAAGCCGGGCCTCGACGCGCCGAAGCTGTTCCCCAAGGTGCTGGTGGCCGGCGAGGACGCCGGTTCGCTCACCGCCGAGGGCGCCAAGCTGCTCGACCCCACCGGCAAGCTTGCTGTCGGCATCCCGGTCTGCCCGCCGGAAGGCGACGCCGGCACCGGCATGGTGGCGACCAACGCCGTGGCGCCGCGCACCGGCAACATCAGCGCGGGAACCTCGATCTTCGCCATGGTGGTGCTGGAAAAGCCGCTGACCACGGTGCATGAGGAACTCGACATCGTGACGACGCCGGGCGGCGATCTCGTCGCCATGGTTCACTGCAACAACGGCGCCAGCGAGCTCGGCACCTGGGCCGGCGTGTTCACCGAATTCGCCAAGGCGATCGGCGGCAAGTCGGACGCCAACGCCGTGTTCGGCGCGCTGTTCGAGGCGGCGCTGAAGGGCGAGGCCGATGGTGGCGGATTGCTCGCCTACAACTATCTCGCCGGCGAGCCGATCACCGGCCTCACCGAGGGCCGCCCGTTGGTGGTGCGCACTCCCGGCAGCCGCCTCACCCTCGCCAACTTCATGCGCACCCAGCTCTACGCCGCCTTCGGCACGCTGAGCCTCGGCATGAACGTGCTGCATGGCGAAGGCGTGAAGCTCGATTCGATGTTCGCCCACGGCGGCATGTTCAAGACGGCCGGCGTCGCCCAGCGGTTGCTGGCTGCGGCCATCGGCGCGCCGGTGACGGTGGGCGACACGGCGAGCGAGGGCGGCGCCTGGGGCATCGCCGTGCTGGCGGAGTATCTCCGCAGCGGCAAGGGCAAGGTTCTCGGCGACTACCTGAACGAGCGGGTGTTCGCCGGCGCCAAGCTGGACGTCGCCAAGCCGGATGCGGAAGACGTGAAGGGCTATGGCGCTTGGCTGAAGCAGTATGAGGCGGGGTTGGCCATCCAGAAGGCCGCCACGGAAGCCATCAGCTGAGAGAGCACCTTCGACAGAAACAGAGCATCCCCGGTGGCCGCGCGTCGCCGGGGATGTTTTGTTTGGAACGCTATATCGGCGTTGAGCTTCGTTCTGCCTGAGGTCCTGGCCTTCGCCAGGATGACAGTTTTATACATAGGTAACAATGGGATAAGCGGATCTCGAACTCACGTGGCGCAGCGCGCGCCTCAACGGAGATTGCAACCTCAGTTTCTCAACTGTGTAACGCTATCTATCTGTTTTATATCAATTAATTGTCATCCTGCGCTTTAGGCGCAGGACCTCGGGCAGGAAAAGGCGCGCGGTTCATATCGGGCGTCATGCTTCCTTCGAGAACAGCTTCT
>JAUVXG010000276.1 GCA_030603685.1 Pleomorphomonas sp. | reverse complement strand
GAGCGGGGCCACCGGCGACGCCGCCTTGGTGGAAGATGCCGGCGAACAGCCCGCCACCGCCGCCGAACAAGCCGCCGAGCAGTCCTCCGCCGCCTCCGCCGAGTGCATTGGCCAGTGGGCCGAGGATCGCAGAGCGAACCGCGATGCGGGTGATGTCGGCGAGGATGCTGTCGGCGAGCGCCTTGAAGTCGATCTTGCCGCCGGTCACGAAGCTGGCGATGGCGTCCTCGGCGCTGCGAAAGGCGCTGGTGAGAGCGCTGCCGAGACCCTTGCCCCAGTCCATCGCCTCGCTGGCATAGCGGGACAGCTCCTCGCGAACGGCCGCCCAGCCGGTTGCCGCCTGCGTGGCCGCCGTTGCCGCCGCCTCACCAGCGGCGCGGCTTGCTTCCGCGGCGCGTGCGGCGGAACCGGCCGAGCCCTCGCCGTCTCCTGCGGCATCGCCCCCGGCGCCGCCGATGGCTGCGAAGGCTTCATCGAGGCGCTCGGTCGCCCCGGCCGCATTGTCGATCTCGGTGTTCGCGCCCGCCATGGCCTCCCGGCGCGCCGCGGTGGACGCGGGGGGCGCGCGCGCCAGCTCTCCCAGCGCCGTCGCCGTCACTCGTGCACTGTCGGCGGCAGCGCGCGCATCCTCGGCGAAAGCCGACAGGCCGAAATCCGGCGTCGCGAAGGTATCGGTCTCAAACGCGGCGGCGAAGGCATCACGCGCGGCGTTGCCAGCCTGGCTCGCGGCACCCGCAAACTCGTTCTCGATCCGGCCGAGATCGACGTCCGGCACCAGCTCGATGGCCCGCTCGATGCCGATCGCAGCCAGACCCGCATTGACGCCTTCGAGGAGCGCGTTGATGCCGTCGACCGCGCCGTTCAGCATCGACTCCAGCCCGGCGATCAGCGCGTTCGCCGCCTGGATCGTCAGATCGCCGATGGCCCGAGGCAGGTTGCTCCAGATGACGACCATCGCATCGAAAGCGCCCTGAAACGTCCCGATTGTGCGATTGCCGAAGGTGACGACGGCCTCGAGCGACGCCTGCAGCGCGTCGGCGATGCTCGCTTGAATGCCGCTCCAGGCGGCGTCGATGCGCGCTTTCAGGACGCCGGCCAGCAATCCGATCCTGTCCCAGACCTCGGCCGCCACGTCGCCAAGAAGGCCGAGCGCGGCGCCGAAGCCGCCGGTCGCCTGCACCAGCCGACCGAACTGGTAGATCAGCTCACCCGCCGCCACGATGAGCGCGCCGATGCCGGTTCGGATCAACGCGCCGCGCAGGAAGACCAGCGCGGTGGCAAGACCGCGAACCGAGGCGGCGGCCACAACCATACCGGCGACCCAGCGTCCGGCGATGAAGGCGGCGAAGGCAGCAGCGATCGAGGCGAGCCGACCGATGTTGTCGAACAGGAGCCGGATCGCCTGACCAAGCGGACCGGTGGTGCGCGAGATCGCCGCCAGCGCGTCGGCGACGGCTTCGAGGGCCGGGGCGGCGGCAACGGCGAGTTGGTTCGACAACCCGCGCCAGATCAGACCGAGGCGGGAGATCGCATCGTTCGTTCGCTCGATCTGATCGGCGTCCTGTTCGGACACGACCACGCCGAAGTCGCGAACGTCCTGTGTCGCCTGACGGAGCGTCGTCGTGTCGATCCGGGAGATGGCGATGCTGCCTTCCTCGCCGAACAACTGACCAGCCACCGCCGCACGCTCAGCCGCGGGCACGAAGTTTTCGATCGCCTGGTTGATACGACCGACACGCTCATCTAGCGGCAGGGCAAGCAAGGCCGAGGCCGAAAGCCCGAGCCGTTCGAGCGCCGCGACGGCAGGACCGGTCCCGGCGGCCGCCTGGCTGAGGCGGCGGGTGAGGTCCTTGGTCGCCTGCTCGATGCCGGACATCGAGACGCCGGCCAGTTCACCGGCGCGTTCGAGAACCTGAATGCTCTCGACTGTGGTCCCGAGCGACTGGGCGAGCTTGGCCTGTGCGTCCACGACCTGAAGGCCGGAGCGGATCATGGCCACAGCACCCGCGGCGAAGGCGGTCGCCGCGGCGGCGGCCGCGATCTGCACGCGCCGATAAACGGCCGCGACACGGCTGTTCGCGGCGTCCATCTCCCGCGATAGCCGTCGGAAGCCTTGCTCGCCCGCATCGCCGATGCCCTGCAACTCGGCGCGGACCTCGCGCCCCCCGACCACGGCAAGGCGAACGGAGACGCGTTTCTCAGCCATCTTGATCAGTCCTGATTTGCGCGTTCAGTCCGCGCACCATCATGCCCTCCACCTCGGGCAGCAGTTCCGCGCAGACGAGGGTGTCCACTCCAAGCGCGTGGGCACAGGCGAGAGCGGCCGTCATGTCGAGGCCGAGGATCGCACCGGGGACGGCGCGCAGCTGCCCCGTGAGCCGTTTGGCGAGATCCCAGACCTGCCAGCCTTCGACCGTCTGCGGACGGTTCAGGACGGCGGGGCATTCGCTGCAGGTGCCGCGGCAGGATCGGCAATACTGGTCGCCCCCGCTGAAGTGCCATTCGGCGAGGGCGCGGAGCCGTTTTTTTCCGCTTCCAGCAACAAGCCCTTCGATACGTAGCGGAGCTGGAAGGCCTCGAAGATCGGCAGGATGTCCAGCAGCGCGTCGATGCCTTCCGGTGTGACGTGCACCGGATCGCCTTCGGCGTCGCCCACCCCTTCCCATTCCAGCACGACCAGCCGCGCCAGGGCCTTGGCCATGGTGACCGCGATGGTCTCGTTCGACGCGCCTTCGGGCAAGGCAGCCACCGCTGGATCACTGCGGGCGGCGGCCATGAGCGAGGTGGTCAGGGGAGCGACGCGCACGCGCACGTCATGTCCGAGGTCGAGCCAGTTCGGCTCGCGCGACAGGTTCAGGCGGATCATGGGAATGGCCTCAGGTGTAGCTTGTGACATCGTTCAGGAGGTGGGCGCGCAGCATCGTGCCTTCGCTGTCATCGTAGGCGGCGCGCCAGTCGAAGCTTGCCTCGACTCCGCCGGGGCCGGAGACGGCATATTTGGGTTTGGGCAGAAAGACCCGCGGCAGCTCGAAGCGGAGCGCGTAGCCTTCCGGGAAGGTGAACCCGTATTCGAGTCCGACAGGATCGCCATTGGCGGCCTCGGCCACGAGCGTCGCGCCATCGAAGCGCACCGACATCGATCCTTCCGCCGAGGCGAAAGTGGGATCGGCCGCCTCGATCTTGCCGTCCTCGCGGATGACCCGGACGCGTTCGAGATTGTTGGAGAAGGTCAGACTGCCGCCCGTGACGCCCGCGAGCGCCGCACCGCCGCGTCGGATGAAGCCGCGCCCCTGGCTGAAGCGGCGGAGCGCGTAGGCCGTCGGATTGGCGTCGACCGTCGCCGAGAAGCGTTCCTCGCCTTGGGCCACGAGCTGGAGACGGGCGTTTGCCGGTCCCTCCTGGCCCATCTCGAAGTTCAGGCTCTCCATCACCGTGCCGAGGTGACGGAAGAACACCGGCGTCGTGAGCTTCGGATGGCCGACCTCGATCGTGTAGCTCGGGATGTCGTCGGCGCCGCTCTCCCAGACATGCGAGTAGCCGCCGCCGGTCAGGGTCGGTGAAGAGACACTCGCCGCCGATGCAGCGATGGTGAAGCCGTTGCCGGACGGGCCTGCCGT
>JAUVXG010000068.1 GCA_030603685.1 Pleomorphomonas sp. | reverse complement strand
CGCGCCATTTCATCGGCGGTGGGTGCATTGACGCTGATGAGCCCCGATCCGGCGACGCGTCGGGCGGCCGCCGAGGCGGTGATGAAATCGGCCGACGCATCGGCAATTCCGGCGCTCGACAGGGCGATCGCCGAGGAGACGGTGGCCGACATCCGTGCGACGATGTTGGCGGCCAAGGCCACGGCGCTGCTTGCTTCCGATGTGTCGGAGGCCGAAAAGCTGGACTCCATCGCCGCCATCGCCGATCTGGGCGGCCGCGATGCCCTCGGTTTTCTGTCCGGCTATGCCTCCGCCGAGGGGGCGGTCGGTGAAGCCGCCCGCAAAGCTGTGGCGGCGATCGAGAGCCGGCTGATGCTGTGGGATGTCGGCCAGAATCTCTGGTACGGCCTGTCGCTTGGTTCGGTGTTGCTGCTTGCCGCCATCGGCCTTGCCATCACCTTCGGCGTGATGGGCGTCATCAACATGGCGCACGGCGAAATGGTGATGCTTGGCGCCTATGCCACCTTTACCGTGCAGGAGGCGATTCGCACCTACTGGCCGGGCCTTTTCGATTACTCCTTGCTGATTGCCCTGCCGGCCGCTTTCCTGACTGCCGCGCTCGCCGGTATCCTGATCGAACGATCGATCATTCGCTGGCTCTATGGTCGGCCCCTCGAGACGTTGCTCGCCACCTGGGGCGTGTCATTGATCCTGCAGCAGGCGGTGCGCTCGCTCTACGGCGCCAACAATCGCGAGGTCGGCAATCCCTCCTGGATGGCCGGTTCCTTCGCCCTGGGCGACATCCAGATCACCTGGACAAGGCTGTGGATCATCCTGTTCGCGCTTGCCGTGTTCCTGACGCTGCTCGCCGTGCTGAAGCGTACGCGGCTCGGCCTCGAAATGCGGGCCGTGACGCAGAACCGGCAGATGGCCGCCGCCGTCGGCATCCGTACGCCGCTGGTCGATGCACTGACCTTCGGCCTCGGCTCCGGCATCGCCGGCCTTGCCGGTGTCGCCCTCAGCCAGATCGACAACGTGTCGCCCAACCTCGGGCGCGGCTACATCATTGACAGCTTCATGGTGGTGGTGTTCGGCGGCGTCGGCAATCTTTGGGGAACGCTCGTCGGCGCCATGACGCTCGGCGTCGCCAACAAGCTCCTGGAGCCCTATGCCGGCGCCGTGCTCGGCAAGATCATCCTGCTGCTGGCCATCATCCTGTTCATCCAGAAGCGGCCGCGTGGTCTGTTCGCCCTGAAGGGCAGGGCGGTGGAAGCATGATCACGTCCTTTCTCATCGACAGCCTCGACAGACGGGGGCGCGTGGTCGTGGCGCTGCTTGTCGCGCTGGCGCTCCTGGTTCCGGCAGGCAACCTTCTGGTGCCAGAGGGAAGTGCCTTTCACGTCTCCACCTATCAGCTCACGCTTTGCGGCAAGTATCTGACCTATGCGCTCCTGGCGTTGTCGGTCGATCTCGTCTGGGGCTACTGCGGCATCCTGTCGCTCGGTCATGGCGCCTTCTTCGCGCTCGGCGGTTATGCCATGGGCATGTATCTGATGCGGCAGATCGGCTCGCGCGGCGTCTACGCCGACCCGGTGCTGCCCGACTTCATGGTCTTCCTCAACTGGAAGGAACTGCCCTGGTTCTGGCAGGGCTTCGACATGGCCTGGTACGCGTTCCTGATGGTGGCACTGGTGCCGGGAGTCCTCGCCTTCCTGTTCGGCTGGCTTTCGTTCCGAAGCCGCGTCACCGGCGTCTATCTATCCATCATTACCCAGGCGCTGACCTATGCGCTGCTGCTCGCCTTCTTCCGCAACGACATGGGATTCGGCGGCAACAACGGACTGACCGACTTCAAGGACATCCTGGGCTTCCCGATCCAGGAGCCCGGCACCCGCGCCGCGCTGTTCTCCGCGTCGGCGCTGATGCTGGCGCTCGGCTTCGTCATCGCCTCGGCCGTCGTCCGCTCCAAGCTCGGCAAGGTGCTGGTCGCTATTCGCGACGCCGAGAGCCGCACACGCTTCATCGGTTACCGGGTCGAACACTACAAGCTGTTCGTCTGGACGCTGTCTGCCGGGATGGCCGGTGTCGCCGGGGCGCTCTACGTGCCGCAGGTCGGCATCATCAATCCTTCCGAGTTCGATCCCGCCGCCTCCATCGAAGCGGTGATCTGGGTGGCGGTCGGCGGCCGGGGAACGCTGGTCGGTCCGCTGATCGGCGCGGTGGCGGTCAACTTCGGCAAGACCTGGTTCACCGGCGTCCTTCCCGAGGTCTGGCTCTACGCGCTCGGCGCGCTGTTCGTTGTTGTGACGCTGTTCCTGCCGCGCGGCATCGTCGGTCTCTGGGAGACGGTGGTGAGCGGGCGGTCAAAACCGGCCAAGGAACCGGATGAGGCGGGCGAGAAAGCGGGAGAGGCGGCATGACCGGCAAGGCGGAAGGTTCGCTTCTCTATCTTGATGACGTCTCGGTGTCCTTCGACGGCTTCAGGGCGATCAACCGGCTGTCGCTGGTGCTGGAGCCGGGCGAAATGCGGGCGATCATCGGTCCCAACGGCGCCGGCAAGACCACGATGATGGATATCATCACCGGCAAGACGCGCCCCGATACCGGCGATGTGCTGTTCGACGGCTCCGTCGATCTCACCCGTCTCGACGAGGCAGCCATTGCCAACCTCGGCATCGGTCGCAAGTTCCAGAAGCCGACGGTGTTCGAGAGCCACAGCGTCGAGGACAACATCGCTCTGGCGCTGAAGGGCAGGCGTGGTGCTTTCGCCGCGCTGTTTCACCGCCGCTCGGCCGCCGAGCAGGGGCGCATCGACGTGTTGTTGGCCACCATCCGGCTGTCCGACAAGCGCGATCTTCTGGCGGCCCGCCTGTCGCATGGCCAGAAGCAATGGCTGGAAATCGGCATGCTGCTGGCCCAGGAGCCGCGCCTTCTTCTTGTCGACGAACCGGCCGCCGGCATGACCGACGCCGAGACGGCCGAAACGGCGATCCTGCTCAAGGAAATTGCCAAGACGCAGTCGGTGGTGGTGGTCGAACACGACATGACCTTCGTTCGTGCGCTGGGCGTCAAGGTGACCGTGCTGCACGAGGGCTCGGTGCTGGCGGAGGGATCACTCGATGCGGTGTCGGTCAATCCGAAGGTGATCGAGGTCTACCTCGGACGGTGAAGGATCGGAGAGCATGCTGAACGTCGAAACCGTCGACCTCCATTACGGCGCCGCCCAGGCGCTCAGAAAGGTATCGCTGTCCGCTGCCGCGGGGCGCGTCACGGCGGTGCTCGGCCGCAACGGCGTCGGCAAGACCTCCCTGATGCGGGCGATTGCCGGTCTGCAGGCCATCTCGGCCGGTGCGATTCGTCTGGACGGCGGCGACCTGACCGGCCTGTCGCCTTACGAAAGGGTGCGGCGCGGCGTTGCCATCGTCCCTCAGGGGCGCGAGATCTTCCCCCTCCTGACGGTGGAGGAAAACCTTCAGACCGGGTTTGCCACGCTGAAACGGGCCGACCGCTACGTTCCCGACATGGTCTACGACCTTTTTCCGGTGCTGAAGGACATGCTGCGCCGTCGTGGGGGCGATCTCTCCGGCGGACAGCAGCAGCAGCTCGCCATCGGCCGGGCACTGGTGACGCGGCCGCGTCTTCTCGTGCTCGACGAACCGACCGAAGGCATCCAGCCGTCGATCATCAAGGATATCGGCCACGCCATTTCCTTCCTGCGCCGCCAGGGCGACATGGCGATCGTGCTGGTCGAGCAGTATTTCGATTTCGCCAGGGACCTGGCCGACGATTTCGTGGTCATGGATCGCGGCGAAGTGGTCATGGCCGGCAATCGCGGCAACATGGATGAGGAAGCCGTGCGCGGCAGAATCGCCGTATGATCGTCCCATGAGACCGATGCGGTCTTGAAAAGCTGCCCGCCACGTGCGATTCCCTGCAGGAACACCCGATGCAAGCGGAAGCCGGGGACGTTATGCGACTGACCAGCTATTCCAACTATTCGCTGCGCGTGCTGCTGGCCGCCGCTGCCCGTTCGCCCCGTCTGACCACGATCCGGGAAGTGGCCGAGGCCTTCGATCTGCCGCAGTCGCATCTCGTCAAGTGCGTCCACCAGCTCGGCACCTGGGGCTATCTCGAGACGGTGCGAGGCAACCGCGGCGGCTTCCGCCTCAAGCGGCCGGCGGAATCGGTTGTGATCGGCGAGGTGGTTCGTCGGACCGAGGACGGTCTTTCCGTGGTGGAATGTCTCGATCCCGAGACCAACACCTGTCCGCTGACCGACCGCTGTCGCATGAGCCAGGTGCTCCGGCGGGCCACCGACGCTTTCCTCGACGTCCTTGATCGGCTGACCCTCGCCGACGTGGCCGGCAATGAGGCGGATTTCAGGGTGCTGCTCGATGGTGGGGCTGCGGCGAGGCCGGTTCGGGCCGTCGCATGCGGCGAGGAGCCGCTTGTCGCCCGCGTCTGATCGCTTTCGCGTTTGCGGGGTCTCTCTCGCCGCCTAGAGCGCGTCCGCCGAACCTTGGTTCGCCAACGTGCTCTATCTCTTTGTTTTTTACGCAACCCGGACGCAAAACCGGTTCCCACTTTTGCTGGAGTACTCTAAGTCGTCTCAGACGCGTGCGGATGAGCGTGATCTATGAGGATGTCGGCAACGGAGATCGCCGCGAGCTCGTCTCGCATCGCCCGGTAGGCTTCGGTGCACGCGGGGGCGAAAGCGCAGTTCCGGCAGGCGGCCGAATCGGTTCGCCCGCAGATGCGCATGTCGTCTTCCGGCTCGAACAGGTCGATCACCGACAGTACCGAAATTCTCTCTGCAGGCCGGCCGAGGCGGTAGCCGCCTCCACGGCCTCGGCGACCGACCAAAAGGCCTGCGCGCGCCAGCGCGTTGCAGGACCGGGTGACACGCGCCTCCGGCATTCCGAGCCGGTTGGCCATCTCCGGAAGCGTCACCGGCTCGCCGTCACCGCAGATCATCAGGATTCGAAGGGCGCCGTGGGTCACGGCGTTGATTTTCATGGCGACCTTCCTCCAAAGGTATATTGACTGTATAGCTTTATATGGCTAGTTCTGTCCATGTCGATTGTCGGAGGGGGATTCCGACGGTCCGCCGGTGCCAGCCGGCCACGGGGGTCGCAAAGATGATGGTCGTTCACGCCGTCGCGGTCGGTGATTTTCGCCGGGAGCGAGCGGTTGGTGCTGCCTGTTCGTCCTCCGGATCGATGAGTTCTGCCCTCCGCCGGCCTGCCGGCGACGCGGCGAGCCCTTGAGGAAGAACACGGCGGTCCGAGCGCGACAGGCGCTCATGGGGCTGCCTTCGCTGAGAGGATGTCGACCATCATGTTCGATCAGACATTCGTGGAGTTGTCGCGCTGGCAGTTCGCCGCCACGGCAATGTACCACTTCATCTTTGTTCCGCTGACGCTGGGGCTCACCTGGCTGCTGGTCATCATGGAAACCGTCTATGTGATGACCGGCAAGGAAATCTACCGGGACATGACCAAGTTCTGGGGCAAGCTGTTCGGCATCAATTTCGCCCTCGGCGTCACGACCGGCCTCACCATGGAGTTCCAGTTCGGTACGAACTGGTCCTACTACTCGCATTACGTCGGCGACATCTTCGGTGCGCCGCTGGCCATCGAAGGCTTGATGGCCTTCTTCCTCGAGTCGACCTTCATCGGTCTGTTCTTCCTCGGCTGGGACAGGCTTACCAAGCGCCAGCATCTTGCGGTCACCTTCCTGACGGCGATCGGTTCGAACCTGTCGGCCCTCTGGATCCTGGTCGCCAACGGCTGGATGCAGAACCCGGTCGGCTCGATCTTCTCGCCCGAGACGATGCGCATGGAGATGCAGTCGTTTGCCGAGGTGCTGTTCAATCCGGTGGCCCAGGTCAAGTTCGTCCATACCGTCGCCGCCGGCTACACCACCGCAGCGATGTTCGTGCTCGGCATTTCCTCCTGGTATCTCCTGAAGGGGCGTGATGTCGCCTTCGCCAAGCGCTCGTTCGCCGTTGCCGCCGGCTTCGGCCTCGCCTCCTGTCTCTCGGTCATCGTGCTGGGCGACGAGAGCGGCTACGAGCTCGGCGACGTGCAGAAGGTCAAGCTCGCTGCGATCGAGGGCGAGTGGGAGACCGCACCGGCTCCGGCAGCCTTCAACCTGATCGGTTTCCCCTCTCAGGAAGAAAAGGTGACCCGCGGTGCGATCGAGATTCCCTACGTCCTGGGCCTGATCGCCACCCGCTCGCTGAGCGAGCCCGTGCACGGTCTCAACGACCTGCGCGAGGAGCATCTCGCCCGCATCCGCTCCGGTCAGGAAGGTTATGCGGCGATGATGAAGATCCGCTCCGGCGACACGACGCCCGAGACGCGCGCCGTCTTCGACGCCCACGCCAAGGACATCGGCTTCGGCCTCCTGCTGAAGCAGTTCGTCGAGGATCCGTCCACCGCCACCGAGGAGCAAGTTCAGGCCGCCGCCGACAGCACCATCCCCAAGGTCTGGCCGCTGTTCTGGGCCTTCCGCTTCATGGTCGGCTTCGGCTTCATCATGTTGGTGATCTTCGCTTCGGCCTTCTACGTCAGCGCCCGGCGCAGCCACGAACAGAATCGCTGGTTGCTCAGGACCGCGTTGTGGGCCCTGCCGCTGCCTTGGCTTGCCTGCGAACTCGGCTGGTTCGTTGCCGAGTTCGGTCGCCAGCCCTGGGCAATCGGCGAAGTGCTGCCGACCTTCCTCGGCACGTCGAGCCTCACCACCACTGACCTGATCTTCTCGCTGACCGGTTTCCTGGTGCTCTACACCGGCCTTTTGGTGATCGAGGTCTACCTGATGTTCAAGTTCGCTCGCCTCGGCCCGAGTTCGCTCGGTACCGGCCGCTATCACTTCGAAACTCAGATGCCGGAGTCGGTCCGCGTCGCAGCGGCAGAGTGAGGAAATCACCATGTTCGATTATGAAATCCTGAAGTTCATCTGGTGGATTCTGGTCGGCGCCCTGCTGATCGGCTTCGCCATCACCGACGGCATGGACATGGGCGTGGGTTCGCTTCTGCCCTTCGTCGCCAAGACCGACGCCGAGCGGCGGATTGCCATCAACACCGTCGGCCCGCACTGGGACGGCAATCAGGTGTGGCTGATCACCGCCGGCGGCGCCATTTTCGCCGCCTGGCCCGCCGTTTACGCGGCCGCCTTTTCCGGCTTCTACATGGCGATGCTTCTGGTGCTGTTCGCCCTGTTCTTCCTGCCGGTGGGCTTCGATTACCGTTCGAAGCTCGACAACCCGAAGTGGCGCAATGCCTGGGACTGGGGATTGTTCGCCGGTGGCGCCATTCCGGCGCTGATCTTCGGCGTCGCCTTCGGCAACCTGCTGCAGGGCGTACCCTTCCGCCTGGACGAACTCCTGCGTGCTCATTACCAGGGCTCGTTCATCTTCGCCCTGTTGCCGCTGCTCAACCCCTTCGCGCTCCTGGCCGGACTGATCTCGCTGGGCATGCTTGTCGCACACGGCGCCATCTGGTTGCAGCTGCGCGCTTCCGGCGACGTTGCGGCGCGGTCGCGGGCTCTGGCGGTCCGGCTGTCGCCAGTGATCGCCGTGTTGTTCGCGGTCGCCGGCGTCTGGGTCTGGCTCGGCATCGACGGTTACCGCATCGTGTCGCAGCCTCCGCTCGATGCCATGCCCAACCCGCTCAACAAAGAGGTCGTGGTGGCGTCCGGCGCCTTGCTGGATATCTACACGACGATGCCGATCGCGATGTTGGCGCCGGTCATCGGCATTCTCGGGCCGCTACTGACCGCGCTTCTGGCGAAAGCCGACCGGCCCGGTCTCGCCTTCGTCACGTCGGCACTCGGCATGGCGGGCATCATCGGCACGGCCGGCCTCTCTATGTTTCCCTTTGTGATGCCGTCGAGCCTTGACCCGAACTCCAGCCTGACCGTGTGGGATGCCACCTCCAGCCATCTGACGCTCAACGTCATGTTCTGGGCCGTGGTGATCTTCCTGCCGATCGTGCTCGCCTACACCGTCTGGTGCTACTGGCGGATGTGGGGACGCGTCACGGCGGAGGAGATCACCGCCCGCTCGCATTCGGCCTACTGACATAGGAGAACGGACAATGTGGTATTTTGCCTGGATCCTCGGTGTCACGGCGGCGGCTGCCATCGGCGTGATCAATGTGATGTGGTTCGAATTCCAGGACGGTCTCGACATCGACGCGTCCGAATGACACAGCCTGGCGCGGCGGCCCTCCCGTCGCGCCACCGGGGCCGGCGCGGTTGTCCCGCCCCCGTGCCGGCCGCCTTTTCAGTCGCGCCCATGTGAAAGCAGCCGCCCTTGCGGTTTCGGTCGGCGCGTGGCAATCCGGCTTGCCCCACTCCAAGCACCGGCCCGTTCCGTTTCGCATGAGCAAACCCGAGACCCTTCTCGAAGACCTTTCGGCCAGCGTGCGAAAGGAGACGGCGCTGCTTCTTGCCGCTGCCGTTGCCGAAGGACTGTTGGGGGTGATCGCGGCCTTCCTCACCGCTCGCGTCATCGACGCGGCGGTCTTTCACGGCGCCGATCTTGCCGCCGTCCTTCCCGTGCTCGCAAAGCTTCTCGGCATCGCCCTTCTCAAGGCGGTCATCGGCTATGCCGGTGCCCAGGTCGGCTTCGCAGTGGCGGCCAAGGCCAGGCAAAGCCTGTTTGCCCGATTGCTCGACCATGTCGCAGCCCTGGGTCCGGTGCGACTTTCCGGCACCGCCACCGGCGATGTTGCGACGACGCTGACGGATGCCGTCTCCGGCATCGAGCCCTACTGGCGGCAGTGGCTGCCCGCGACCGCGGCCGTCGCCGTGCTACCTGTCGCCATCCTTCTCGCGGTAGTGCCGGTCGACTGGAGATCGGCGGTGGTTTTCGCCGCAACCTTGCCGTTGCTGCCCTTGTTCATGGTCCTGGCCGGCCGCTCGGCCGAACGGGCCAACCAGCGGCAATGGGCATCGATGGCTCGGCTGGGCGGCCATCTTCTCGATGCGGTTGCCGGCCTCGCCGATCTCGTGCTGCTGGGGGCGGCCAGGCGCGAGGTATCGCTTGTCGCCCGGACGGCCGACGGTTACCGGCGCGAGACCATGAAGGTCCTGCGTCTCGCCTTCCTGTCGGCTCTGGTTCTAGAGTTTTTTGCCACCGTTTCCATCGCGGTGACGGCGGTGCTGATCGGCTTTCGGCTTCTCTGGGGTGAGATCGCCTTTGTGGATGGCCTTACCGTGCTTCTGCTCGCTCCGGCGTTCTATGCGCCGCTCAGGACGCTGGGCACCGAACGGCATGCGCGGATGGAGGCTGTTGCCGCGGCTGAGCGACTCGCCGATTTCCTGGCCCGTCCGGCGTCTCGCCGGTCCGGCAGCGAGCCATTCGCCGCCACGAAGGCGGTGTCGGTGCGCTTCGAAAATGTCTCGGCCGGCTACGGGGACGGACGCCTTGCGCTCGATGGCGTCAGCTTCGAGGTACGAGCCGGCGAGCAGATCGCGATCGTCGGCGAAAGCGGTGCCGGCAAGTCGACCATCCTGTCGCTGATTGCCGGCTTCCTGGAGCCTGAGGCGGGGACGATCCTGATCGACGGTCGGCCGCTCGCCTCTCTCGATCTCGCCGATGTCAGGCGTCATATCGCTTTCCTGCCGCAACGCGCCTTCCTGTTCGACGCGTCCGTGGCCGAGAACGTCGCAATGGGCCGCTCCGGCGACGTTATGATGGCGCTCCGCGCGGCGCGCGCCGACGAGTTCGTCGGTCGCCTTCCCAACGGTGCGGATAGCCGGCTTGGCGAAGGCGGCGCCGGCCTTTCGGGCGGCGAGATGCAACGGTTGATGCTGGCTCGCGCCTTCTTCGCTCCGGCGCCCCTCGTCTTGATGGATGAACCGACCGCTCACCTCGACGCTGCCACCGAGGCGGTGGTGGGTGAAGCGATCGCCAAACTGGCGGACGGGCGCACACGCCTCACCATCGCTCATCGCCTCAAGACTGTGGAGGCGGCCGATCGGGTGTTGGTTCTCTCTGCCGGCCGGCTCGTCGAAGAGGGAAGGCCTGACGAGCTCACGGCGCGCGGGGGAGCTTTCGCGACGATGCTCGCGACCTTGGATGTCGGAGGCGCGGCGTGAGAGATCTCTTCCGCCTCCTCGGCCTCTACCGTCGGCATGTCGGATGGATTTTTCTGTCGATGCTGGTGTCGCTCGTCGCGACGCTCGCCAACGTCGGGCTGATGGCGGCATCCGGCTGGTTCATCACCGCCATGGCGGCCGCCGGCCTTGCCGGCGTCACGATGAACTATTTCACCCCGGCGGCGATCATCCGGGGGCTGGCCATCCTGCGCACCGGCGGTCGCTATATCGACAGGGTGGTCGGGCACGAAGCCACGCTGCGCCTTCTTGCCGATACCCGTACTCACCTGTTCGCCAGGATGGTGCCGCTTGCCCCGGCAGCTCTCGACGATCTCCGTTCGGGCGATCTGCTTGCTCGACTCAAGGCCGACATCGATCGCCTGGAATTGACGTTCCTGCGGCTTCTGTCTCCGTTGGTCGTCGCCGTGCTGACGCTCGCCGCCGTCGGGTTGGTGCTCTTCCTGCACGACGGGCTTCTGTCGGCCGGCGTCCTCGCGGTTCTCGCCGCGTGCGGTCTTCTCGCACCGGCGCTTGCCGCGGCTGCGGCAAGCAGTCCCGGACGGGAGCTCACCGCTCGCTCGGCCGACCTCCGCCGGCTGGTCGTCGACGATCTTTCCGGCCTGATGCCCCTCATGGTCGTCGGCGCCTTCGTCGGGCATCGCAACCGACTTGTGGAGACGATGGCTTCGCTTGTCGAGATCGAGCGCCGGCTTGCTCGTCGGGCGGCGTTGGGACAGGCACTCGGCCGGCTCTCCGGCGACCTGGCGCTGATCGTGGCGCTCGCCGTGAGTGTGCCGCTCGTTACCGCGGGGCGCATGGCCGGACCGGACATGGCAATGGCCGCGCTGTTGTCGCTATCGGCGGCCGAGGCCTTCATGGGGCTGCCGGCGGCTTTTCTCGGCGTCGCGTCGACACTTGCCTCGGCGCGGCGGCTATTCGCAATCCTCGACCGCAAGCCACCGGTCACCGATCGTGCGGCGCCGAAGCCAATGCCAGACGGGCGCGACATCAGCCTCGATGGCGTGGCGCTCCATTATCCTGGTGCTATCCGGCCTGCTCTCGAAAACATGACCTTCGACATACCCCGGGGAAGCCGCGTGGCGCTTGTGGGAGAAAGCGGCGCCGGCAAGTCGTCGGTCGCGGCCCTGCTCGCTCGGCTGCGCGACCCCGACGCCGGAGAGGTTCGGCTGGGTGGCACTCCGATCAAGGAGCTCGCACTTGCCGACGTTCGCCGGACGATCGGTGTGGTAGCCCAGAAGCCGCATCTCTTCACGGCGACGCTTGGTGACAATCTCCGCCTCGGTCGTCCATCGGCGACGGACGAGGAGCTGGCCGCCGTCATCGACGTGGCCGGGCTCTCCGACTTCGTCGCCCGCCTTCCGCAGGGGCTTGCGACGCCGGTCGGAGTTGCGGGAACCACGCTGTCGGGCGGCGAGGCACGGCGTGTCGCCATCGCCCGCGTTCTGTTGATCGATCCGGACATACTGGTTCTCGACGAACCGGGAGAGGGGCTCGACCCGGAGACGGAAGCCGCCGTGCTCGATCGCGTGCTCGACCGGATGGACGGTCGAACCGTGATCCTGATCACTCATGCCCGCGCGGCGCTCCACCGCATGGACCGTGTCGTGGAACTCGACGCCGGCCGGATCGTCTCGAATCTTCCTTCTTCCGCAGTCTGACGGAGAACGCCGCGCTTGTGCGCCTATCTTCGTCATGCTAAGGGGCAGCGAACCTTTTGGGAGAGCTCACATGCTCCTCGGCCACGATCAGCGACGACGACGCGACGCACGCGCTTTTGAGCGCGCTTTCGCGTCTTCCTGCGCCTGATCGGTCGCCCCTTGGGGACTGCGGATCGATGGCGCCGCACCCCGCTTTCCCACGGTTCGACATGACCGCCATCGATCTCTCGCTTGCTCGCTCCATCGGCACCTTTGTGTTCGAGGATGTCACCTTTCGCCCCGAAATGGCTGACGATGCCGCCGCCATCGACGCCATCCATGACGTGACCTTCGGTCCCGGTCGCTACAGCCGCACAGCGTTCCGCTTGCGTGAAGGTCATGCGCCGGACGGTCCGACCAGTCTTGTCGCGGTCTACCAGGGAAACATCATCGGCTCCGTTCGGCAGACCGCGATCGTGGTGGGCGAAACGCCTGCGCTGCTGCTCGGGCCGCTCGCCGTGTTGCCGGCGCTCAAGAACCTCGGCGTCGGCAAGGCGCTGATGCGGCTTTCCATGGAGGCGGCGCGGCAGCGCCATCACCGTTTGGTCGTCCTGGTTGGCGACTTCCCCTACTACTGGCCGTTCGGCTTTCGTGTCGTGCCGGCCGGTCGGGTGGAACTGCCGGGACCGGTCGATCCGGCCCGCCTTCTGTGGGCCGAGTTGACACCGGGCGCTTCCGACGGTGTCGCCGGTTCGGTCAGGGCGACCGGTCCGGCCGCCTGAGGTTGGGCGATTAACGGCTTTCGCGCCACCAGAGGCCGCCGATAGCCAGCAGCAGCAAGGCGCCGGCGAGCAGTCCCAGATAGATGGGCACGGTTTCGATGCCGGCGACCTCGTAGGCTTCCGATGCCTTGAAGCCTATCCAGCCGTCACCCGAAAAGGTACCCGAGGCCGGTCGGCGGAGCGAGACCGCGGGAATGTCCAGTGGACCGTTCGCTTCCGACCGGAGCCGGACCGCCGCGCCACCGGTCGCTTCGGCGGTGGGGCGTGCCGGTTCCGTTGTCGAGACGAGCGCTCGGAACTCGCGCGGGTTGGCCGGGCCGACGTGGGCGAGGGCGGTGAGCGTGCCATCGCTCGCCTTGTAGAGGCCCGGCAGCGGCGCATCGAGCGTCACGCCGAAACGTCCGGGACCGAGGGTGGGAAGGTCGGACAACCGCCGTTCCGCCCCGTCCGGAAAAGTCACGGTTATCGGTTCGGCGGCGTCCTTCAATGTCCGGCGTTCGACCGTGAGGCGACCGCCTTCGCCGGACAGGCGAAGCGCCTCTTCCTCCAGCTCGGGTTCGCCCATCAGCCAGTGGGCAACGTTGCGCAACAGCTCGGCGTGCGGGCCGCCGCCTTCGAAGCCGCGTGCCCATAGCCAGACCTGATCGCTCAGCAGCATGGCAACGCGGCCCTTGCCTTCGCGGGACAGCACGAGCAGCGGTTTGCCGTCCGGCCCCGACATCAGCGCGTCACCACGGCTTTCGCGGGCCTCGACAAGGCGGAACCAACGCGACCAGCGGGGCGGATCGACGTCTCCACCCGGCAGGTTCGCCGTGACCGGATGGCGTGCGCCAAGCGGAGTGATCGCGGGCTTGAACGGCGTTTCGATCACGTTGCCGTCGGGAACGGCCGGCAGTAGCGGTGCAAGCGGACTGTCGTAGACGCTGTCGGCGTTGAGCGGATCGGGGCCGGCCGCCATCAGCAGCGCTCCGCCGTCGGCGACGTAGCGGGCGATGTTGTCGAAATAGAGGAGCGGCAGCACGCCGCGCTTCTCGTACCGGTCGAAAATGATCAGGTCGAAGTCGTCGATCTTCTCGTCGAACAACTCGCGGGTGGGGAAGGCGATCAGCGACAGCTCATCGATCGGCGTACCGTCCTGCTTTTCCGGTGGTCGCAGGATGGTGAAGTGAACGAGGTCGACCGAGGCGTCGGACTTCAGGAGGTTGCGCCATGTGCGTTCGCCGGAGTGCGGCTCGCCCGATACCAGCAGGACGCGAAGCGCCTGGCGCACGCCATCGATAACGGCCACTTCGGTGTTGTTGAGAGGCGAAATCTCGCCGGGCAGCGGCGGGGCCTCCACCTCGACGATGTTGTCGCCGGCATGAGGTATGGCGATGTCGACGGTGCGTTCCTCGCCCGGCGCCATGGTCACCGTCGCCACGATCTCGCCGTCGCGGCGCACGACGACCGGCACTGCCGCACCGTCGGGTGAGCGTCCGTCGTCGACCAGGCGGAAGCCGAGGCGCTGCGTCGAACGGACAAGCGCAAACTTCGGGCTGGACGTCAGTTCGATGCGACGATCGTACTCGTCTGGATCGCCGGTGACGAGGACATGCACGGGAGCGGAGAAGCCGAGCCCGGCGACATCCTTCGGCACGTCGTGGACCCGGCCATCGGTGATGACGGCAACGCCACCGATCCGATCGGCCGGAACGTCGGAGAGGGCGCGGCCGACATCGGCGAAAAGGCGCGTGCCGTCCGTGTTGTCGGTGGCCGCGGCCGGCACCTCGCGCAGTTCCACGCCCGCGAGGCGGGACAGCCGCTCCTTGAGAGCCGTGTAGGCGGCGTCGGTGTCGGCCGGCCGGCCGGCCAGCGACTGCGAGGCGCTGCGATCGGCAACCAGTGCCACCACGGAGGGGAGAGCCTTGCGATCCTCGGCGACCAGTTCCGGCCTTGCCGCACCGAGCAGCAGCAGAGCGAGGGCAAGCGCCCGCAAGATCACGCCCGGTCGACGGCGAAAGGCCATCAGGGCGAGAACGGCGAGCGCCATGACGCCGCCGCCGACGAGCACGGGGACAGGCAAAAGAGGCGTGAAGGAGAGCGACCAGATCATGAGGGTCTCATTCTCCCAGCCGTTCGAGGAGGGCCGGTACGTGCACCTGGTCCGCCTTGTAACTGCCCGTCAGGACATACATGACGATGTTGACGCCGGCGCGGAAGGCGAACTCCCGCTGGCGTGGTGTGCCGGGCACCAGAGGATGCAGAAAGGCACCACCTTGGTCGGCCGCCCAGGCGCCGGCAAGGTCATTTCCGGTAATCAGAAGCGGGGACACGCCGTCGGCCGCCCGTACCGGCCGCTCTGCGTCGTCAACGTCGTTCCCACTGTCATCGGGCGCTTCGACCCAAAGCGGCGATCCCTCGGTTCGGCCGACGAAGGCACCGAGCAGATAGAAAGACTTGGTGAGCACGTGATCGGACGGCACCGGTTCGAGAGGCGGCACGTCGATCATTGCCAGCATGTCGCGCAGGCGCGCGGTGTTGGGTGATTCGGTCGAGAAATCGGCGGCGTCGCGGCTATCGAACAACACCGTACCACCGTCCTTCATGAAGGCTTCGATGCGGGTCATGGCGGTGGCCGACGGCATCGGCGCCGCCGCGTCCACGGGCCAGTAGATCAGCGGAAAGACCGACAGTTCGTCGCGTTCCGGATCGACCGCCATCGGCTCGCCCGGCTCCAGCGAGGAATGCGAGGCAATGAAGCGCGAAAGCGTCGACAGGCCGGCCCGGCTGGTTTCGTCGGTGTCGGCGACGCCGGTTTCGACATAGGCGAGGCGGGTCGTGGACAGGGCTTCCAGGAGGCGGGCATCGTCGGCGGCATGGGCGCGGGGCGGTGCGAGGAAAAGGCCCAAGCCGATCAGGAGGATCATGGCCGTCACCGGCGCGCGCCGCCTGAATCCGCCGGCAAGGATGGTGACGGCAAGCCCATCGATGAGCAGAAGGAGAAAAGCGAGGCCGAAACCGAAGGGGGACAGATCGATGGCCGTTTCGGCGGCGAGGCCGATTCGATGCACGTTGCCTGCCAGACCGTCGAAGTCCGGAGACGTATAGGCCATGTCCGGTCTCAGCGGGTTGAGGGCGCGGAACCCGTCGTCGCTGCCGTAAAGGCCGGGCGGTGTCGAGCGCGAAGGACGGAGCGTCGCGACGTCCGACGCACGGATGCCGGTAACGCCGGTTGTCGGTGCAGACGCCCGTCCATAGCCATCGAGAAGGGAAAGCGGGGGCAAGACTGCGCTGTCGCCAATCTCGCGCGCACCGCCCTCGGCAGCGCCCAGGGCTATGGTTCGTCGCAGCATTTCGACGAAAATGCCGGAGATGGGCAGGTTGGACCAGCGGGTGTCGGCGGTGACGTGGAACAGAACCAGCCAACCTGAGCCGACACGGGCGGCCGTGACCAGCGGGGTGCCGTCGGACAGGCTGGCCCACGTCCGGTCGGCGAGATCGATGCCGGGTTCGGCCAGGACCTGTCGGTTAACCGTCACGTCGTCGGGAACCGCGAGACCGGCATAGGGGCCACTCTCGGCAAAGCTGCCGAGCGACTGGGGCTGGCTCCAGGACAGGGAGCCCCCAAATGCGCGGTCGCCGCGACGCAGCGGGGTGGGAACCTCTGTCTCGTCGGATGCGGCGAGCCGGGGACCGGCGAAACGAACGAGCACGCCACCTTTTTCCATGAAGGCGTGGGCAAGTGCTGCTTCACTCGAGCCGAGGCGGCCGACATCCGCGACGAGGATGGCACTCGGTCGCGCGTCGATCGCCGCCTTGAATGCGTCCGCGAGGGCGCCTTGAGCGGGAACGGCCACTTCGGCAAACGGTGCAAGCGCCTTCTCGAGGAAATACTCGGGAGCGATCAATGGCCTAGCCGTGTCGCTGCCGGTGGCGGTGACGATGGCGACCGAGCGACGCCGCCAGCGATCGTCGAGGAGGCGAACGCCGAGCGCCGAGTTGCTCCCCGCCACTTCGACGCGGGCAATGTCGTTTCTGATCTCAAGCGGCAGCTCGAAGCGCACGTTGCCTTGGGCCGCGCCCCCGGCCACGGTAAACGCGCGTTCATCGAGAAGCCTGCCCTTTCGGTCGAGGAGTCGGAGCTTGCCTTCTTCTGGCGCGCCGGCCGCCGGCCGCCTGAGATGAACAGTAACGGCCGCGCCGTCCTGATCGACGCCATCGACTGCCACGGGGGCCGGCCGGCTCGACGTTGCGAGCGTCATGGGCGCGGGGGCCGAGAGGCGCGCAAGGCCGGCCAGGAAATCGCGGGCCGTGCCGTTGTCGCCCGCCTCCGACAGGACGACAATCTCCCCCGGAGGTGCTTCGGCGGCCCGGCGGGCGAGGGGGGGCAGCAATGGAGCTCGGTCGGGCAGGATGGGGCGCGGCGCAAGAGCGTTGACGCGCCTGAGCGCTTCGGTCGCCGTCGTTTGCGCCCCGATGCCGTCCGGTCCATCGGCGGTGGCGACGAGCAACACCGGTCGCTCGGCATCGCCGGCTTCCCCGAGGATGGCGGCCGCAGTGGCCCGGCGGTCCGGCCAGTCGGGCGCGGCGCTGGCGCCGTTGTCGATGACCAGCCACAACGGACCTTGCCCGCGGATGACGCGTTCGGCCGGTTGTAGCACCGGACCGGCAACCGCCAGCACGACCAAGCCGGCGATCAGGAGACGCAAGGCGATCAGCCACCAAGGCGTGCGGACCGGTGTGTCCTCGTCGCGCTTCGGGCGCACGATCAGGGCGAGCGGCGGAAAGATGCGCGTCACGGGGCGCGGTGGCGTCGCCTTCAGAAGCCACCAGATGGCGGGGAGCGCCAGGAGGCCGATGAGAGCCAACGGAGCCGCGAAGGACAGGCCGCTCATGCTCCCGCTCCTTCGGGCGCCGAAAGCCGGCCGCAGAGGGCGATCAGAGTCTCTGTAGCCGGTCGATCGGTCCGCGCGATCGTATGGCTCCAGCCGGGGCGGCAGGCCGCGACGAGACGCGCGCGATGCTCGGCCCGGCTGTTGAGATAGGTCTCGCGCCAGGCCTCGGCCCGGCCGGCGGTCAGGTGCCCGCCAGTCTCGGGGTCGACGAAATCGACACGCCCCGCAAAAGGAAAGGTCTCTTCGACCGGGTCGGCGATCTCGACCAGATGGACGCGGCTTTCAAGTGTCGCCAGGTCGGCGAAAAGCGAGTCGCGTTCCGTCTGCGATCCGAGAAAGTCGGAGATGAGCACCGCATCGTCGCGACGGCGCATGGCTGCCGGTCCCCGATGCGCATCGACTGGCCCCATTCGGGCAAGCTTCATGGCAATCACCTCGGCGCCGTCGCGCCGGGTGGTCGGCTCTGCGTCGCCAACGACACCGACGCGTTCGCCGGCGCGCGCCAGCAGCTCGGCGATCGCCAGGGCGAGAGTGAGAGCAAGGTTGCGCTTGCTGGTGTTGGCGAGCTCGGACCGGAAATCCATGGATGTCGTGAGGTCGACCCACAGCCAGATGGTGTGCGCGTTTTCGTGCTCCCGCTCGCGCACATAGAGCGTCTCGTCGCGGGCCGACCGTCGCCAGTCGATGCCGCGCATGGGTTCTCCGGAAAGAAAGGGGCGAAACTGCCAGAAGTCTTCGCCGGGGCCGGCCCGGCGGCGGCCATGCCAGCCGGCAGCGACCGTGGCCGCCACGCGCCGGGCCTCGATGAGGAGATCGGGCAGGGCGGCGGCAAGGCCGCGCGCCGAGGCGACGCCTTCCGGCGTCAGGGCATCGTGCCCCGTCATGCTCAGATTACCTTTGCGAGGATGAGACCGACCACCTCCGCGACGGTACGGCGGCGGGCGCGGGCCTCGAAGGTCAGCGCCATGCGGTGCTTCAGCACCGGTATGGCCAGCACGGCGACGTCGTCGAGCGATGGGGCATAACGGCCGGTCAGGAGCGCACGGGCGCGAACGGCCAGCATCAGCGATTGGGCGGCGCGGGGGCCCGGTCCCCAGGCGATGTCGCGGGCTGCCTCGGGCACGAGATCGGCACCGGGGCGGGCGCCGCGCACCAGATCGAGGATCGCTTCGACGATCCGATCTCCGACCGGCATGCGGCGGACCAGAGCTTGCAGCGCCTGGAGCTCGCCATCGGTCAGCAGCCGCTCGGCAGTCGCTTCGTCGCGGCCGGTGGTTTCGATGAGGATGCGACGCTCGGTGTCGCGGTCGGGATAATCGAGGTCGATTTCCAGGAGAAAGCGATCGAGCTGCGCTTCGGGAAGAGGGTAGGTGCCTTCCTGTTCCAGCGGGTTCTGCGTCGCAAGGACGTGGAATGGGGCCGGAAGGTCGTGTCGGACGCCGGCGACGGTGACGTGGCGCTCCTGCATGGCCTGCAAAAGCGCCGACTGGGTCCGCGGCGATGCGCGGTTGATCTCGTCGGCCATGACGAGCTGGGCGAACACCGGCCCGCGGATGAAGCGGAACGACCGACTGCCGTCGGCCGCCTGATCCAGGACCTCCGAGCCCAGAATGTCCGAAGGCATCAGGTCCGGGGTGAACTGAATGCGTCGTTCGCTGAGGCCGAGGACAATGGCGAGCGTTTCGACCAGCTTGGTCTTGGCAAGACCCGGCACGCCGACGATCAACCCGTGGCCACCGGAGAGCAAGGTCACCAGCGCTGCCTCGACGGCCGCCTCCTGCCCGAAGATGACGCGGGCGACGGCGGCGCGTACCGCCGAAAGCCGCTCGAATGCGGCATCCGCCTCGGCAACCGCGTCAGTGGCCGTCCTGGTCTCTGCGTTCATCGCAGGGTGCTCCTTCTTTCTTCCTCAGTCGCCGGCGGGCCTCCGGCCCTTGACTTTCGCTTCGCGGGCGCCGCTTGGCGCCGGAACCGCTCTCGCGGTTCGTTGTCTCGTCCCCAGTCGCCGACGGGCCTCGGGCTCTTGGCGTCATCCAGTGCCGAAACCCGCGTTCACGCCTTCTTGTTTCCGCTTCGGCCTCAGACGGTCTTACGCGCAGCGGTCGAGTTTGACATCTCCCGCCGCGCGGCGCATCACCTTTCGGCGATGGTGCCGGATCTGGTTTCAACCCATGAGGCAAGCAAAATCAAGGCAGGCGCGTCCCGCCGGGAGGCGGGCGTGATTGCGGAGGAAGTCGGTCCCGACGAAATCCTTGCCAGGGTGGGCCGTATGAGGCCGCTATCCACGGCCGGCGCGTTACGCGCTTCGGGCGAGGGACGGGTGGCTGCCAGCCTGGCTGCATCCACCGAACCGCTCCGCGACGCCGCCGTTCTCATAGGTCTCGTCGAACGGCGGGATGCTCGTGGCCTCGAACTCATCATGATCCGGCGCACCGAAGGTCTGCGAGTCCACTCCGGCGAGGTTGCACTGCCGGGGGGCAAGATCGAACCGGACGACGCTTCCCTCGTCGACGCGGCGTTGCGTGAGGCGGAGGAAGAGGTCGGACTCGATCCGTCGACCGTCGAGCCGGTCGGCCTGCTCGCACCCTATCCGACGCCGTCCGGCTTCCGCGTCTTTCCGGTGATCGGCCTCGTCGGCGGTGCGCCGGCGCTGGTGCCCAATCCCGGGGAGGTGGCCGAAGTGTTCTCGGTGCCGCTCGATTTCGTGCTCGACCCCGGCAATCACCGCGAGGAGTTCTTCGAGCACGCAAGCGGGCGTCGACACTTTTTCTCGCTGCAATACGGCCGGCATCGCATCTGGGGCGTTACCGGCAATATCCTGCGTCGCTTCTATGAGGAAGTCTTCCGATGAGTCTGCCCGTCTCGATTGCCGGCGCACCATTTCTTGGAGATCCCGCCTTCCGGCAGGTGATCGCGGCAGTCGAGATCGAAGGGGACCGGGCCCGTGTCGTGGGGGGAGCGGTCCGCAATACCCTGATCGGCGTTCCGGTCGACGACGTCGATATCGCCACCACGGCCAGGCCCGAGGTGGTCGCCGCAAGGGCCACGGCCGCTGGCCTCAAGGCAGTTCCGACCGGGATCGCACACGGTACGGTGACGGTCGTCTCCTCCGGGCGACCCTTTGAGGTGACGACGCTCAGGACCGATCTCGAAACCAATGGGCGGCACGCCGTCGTCGCGTTCACCCGCGACTGGGCCGGTGATGCCGGACGGCGCGATTTCACCATGAATGCCATTTATGCCGATGCCGACGGCAGTCTGCACGATCCCGTTGGCGGTATCGCCGATGCGCTTGCCGGCCGCGTCCGCTTTATCGGCAACCCGATCGAACGAATCGAGGAGGATTATCTCCGCATCCTGCGTTTCTTTCGCTTCCACGCCCGTTATGGACGCGGCGAACTCGACGCGGTGGGGCTTGATGCGGCTGTCCGCCTGCAGGAGGGAATCGACCGGCTGTCGCGCGAACGAATCGGTGCGGAGATGCGCAAGCTGGTGATGGCCATCGGGGTTATGCCGGCTCTCGCTGTCATGGATGAGACGGGCATCCTTGCCCGCATTCTGCCTGGTGGCGGCGCTTTGGCGCGTCTTTCGGCAACAATCGACCTGGCGCTCCGGCACGATTCGCCATTTGGGCTGGAGGCCAGGCTCGCCGCGCTGGCGGTGGATCGACAGGCGCTCGCCGATGCCTTGCGGCTGTCCGGTCGGGAGAGCAAGCAAATAGCAACGATCGTCCTGTGGAGCCAGGAATTCGCCGCGCGCATGGATGAGACGACCGTTCGCCTCGCCGTCATTCGGGCTGGCAATGATGTGGCCTCCGCCGCACTGCTTCTCGCGGCGGCCGAACAAGGGCGCGATGCGGCGACGGACCTCGTGCTGCTCGCCCGGAGCTTCCGCCCCCCGGAATCGCCCGTGACAGCCGCCCGCCTGATCGCTGAAGGTTATGCGCCCGGACCGGCGCTGGGTGCCGAACTTCGCCGCCGCGAGGCGGCCTGGATCGCTGCCGGCTGCCCGGCTGAGTTCAAAGGCGGCCTCTGAGGTGGGGTTGCCGGGGCGTATCGAGCCCGTCAGAAAATTTCTGGAATTTTTTCGATGCAGGCTGCGGCCATGACGGTTTTTTGACCGTTTGGACAATCGATAAGCCGCTGATATCTAGAGGTTATGCTGAATTTCGGATGTTTTCTAGCCGTCAGCGAAGATGGTGTTGACAGGGCAAGAATGTCCCCCTATAAGCACGTTCATCGACGGCGGCGCTGCGGCGACGTGGTGCCGGCGAGTTTCTGTTGCCTGGTCCCGGCGGTGAGCTGAGGGCATTGAGGCGGCGGGTTTGAGGGGCTTGGTTCTCCTCGGT
>JAUVXG010000181.1 GCA_030603685.1 Pleomorphomonas sp. | reverse complement strand
CGGATCATAGGGCGTCCAGACAAGCGTCAGCAGCCCGACGACGACATGAAGGCCGACCAATGTCGCGCCGATCAGGAATGTCGGCGTTACGCGCACGGAGGTGGGGGGAGCGAGGGCGGGCGTCGTCTCGGTCATGACCGGCCTCCGCTGGGCCCGCGCAGGCGAGGATCGACCAGGCGCTGCGCGAGATCGGCCGCGAAGCCGACGAGAAGAACCAGGAGCGTAGAGATGAACAGAACGCCCTGAACGCTCGGATAGTCGCGTTGCTCGATGCCGCTGAGCAGCATGGAGCCGAGGCCGGGCAGCGAGAAGACGCGCTCCACCACCACGGCGCCAAGCAGCGTCGAGGCCAGTTCGATGCCGAGAATGGATATGACCGGTACCGCGCCGTTGCGGATGCCGTGACGAACGAGCGCTTCCCCATAGCCGGCACCGAGTGCTCGCGCGGTCCGGAGATAATCGGAACCGATGACGTCGAGCGTTGCCGAGCGAACGTAGCGCAACAGCGAGGCCGACATCACCAGGGCGATGGTCAGAATGGGCAAGGCAAGCTGGTGCAAGGCTGCGAGCGGATCGCGCCAGCCGGACGTCGGAAAGCCGCTCGACGGAAAGAGCCGCAGCTTCACGGCGAACGCAGTGACCAGCAGGATGCCGATCCAGAACACCGGGATGGCTACGCCGAGCTGCGAAATCACCGAGATGAGGCTGCCGTACCAGCGGTCGCGCTTGACGGCGGCCAGGATACCGAGTGGCAGAGCGATCAGGATTGCACAGGTGAAGGCGAGGGCGGTGAGCGGCAGCGTCAGGGTCAGACGGCGGCCGATTTCCTCAAGGACCGGCACGCCGGACACGAAGGAGGCTCCGTGATCGAAGCTGCCAAGCTGACCGAGATAGCGGACGAACTGCGCTCCGATCGGCAAGTCGGACCCGACCTGGCGACGGGCGGCTTCGATCTGTTCGGGATCGGCTCCCACGGAGACGAGCGCGTTGGCGGGATCGCCCGGCAGGAGGCGCAGCAGCAGGAACAGGACAGCGGCGGCGATCAGCACCGATACCAGGAGGATCGCCGTCCGACGAACGAGATAGGCAAGAATGGCGGCACCTTTGGAAAAGCGTCAAACGCCGCCCGACATTAGGTCGGGCGGCGATGGGTGTCGAGCGATTGAACGAAGCCGCGTCAGCGGAACCCGGCGACGACCGCTGCCTGAGGCAAGACGAAACGGTTCAATCCGCTTTCTTGATGCCGTAGGCGAAGAACTGGGAGTTGAGACCGTTGAGAGGATAGCCGCTGACCGACTTCTTGGACACCACGATCTGCGGATAGAGGTAGAGCCAGTTGCTGGCCGCGTCCTCGGCGATCTGGATGTTGGCTTCCTTCAGCTTCTCGGTCTGCTCGTCGACGGTCTTGGCCTCTTCCGACGCCTTGATCAGATCGACGACCTTGGGGTTGTTGTACCCCCAGTAGAAGTCCGGGTTGCCGTAGAAGACGATGTCCCGGTGGTTCACGTGTTCCTGCAAGGTCGCCTGGAAGTCGTGCGCCTTGTAGATCTTGGTGTACCACTCGTTGGCGGTGATGACATTGATGTTCACCTTGACGCCGACCTTGGCAAGCTCACCCTGCAGGAACTGCGCGGCGAGGGGATGCGGATCGTAGTTGGGCGTGTCGATGGTGAAGGTGAGGCCATCGGGATAGCCGGCCTCGGCCAGCAGCGCCTTGGCGCTTTCGGGATCGTAGGCGTCGACCTTGGTGAGATCGACGTACCAGGGATCGGTCGGCGGCACGAAGGAGCCGATCAGAGTGCCGTACTCGCCCCACACCGCTTCCAGCAGCTTCTTGTCATCAACGGCACGGGCCAGCGCCTTGCGCACCTTGACGTTGTCGAACGGGGCGACGCGGTCGTTGTAGGCCAGCAGCAGCTTGGTGGTCGACTTGCCCTCGGCGACGGTGAAGTCCGGGTTATCTTTGAACTGGGCCAGCGAGTCCGGGCTCTGGACGGACGTAATGATGTCCACGGCGCCGGTCAGCAGGGCATTGTTGAGGGCAGTCGCTTCGGTAAAGTACTTGAAGACGACCTCGCCGTTTTCGGGCTTCGGGCCCCAGTACTTGTCGAAGCGCTTGACGGCTAGCTGAGAACCACGCTGCCAGCCATCGAGCGCGTAGGGCCCGGTGCCGTCCTCGGTGGACTGCAGGTCCTTGGCCGCGTCGTTGATCACCCAGACATAGGAGAGATTGTAGGGCAGGGAGATCGAACGCGAAGAGAGCTTGATCACCACGGTCGCATCGTCGGGCGTCTCGATGGATGCGATGGGCTTCAGAGAGTTCTTGCGCGAGCTCTTGCTGTCGGGCGAGGTCACGCGCTCGATCGACCACTTGACATCGGCGGACGTCAGGGGATCGCCGGAGTGGAAGGTGACGCCCGGCTGGAGCGTGAAGGTGTAGGTGAGGCCATCCTCGGACACCGTGTAGTCCTTGACGAGGCTGGGCGACACGGAACCGTCGTCGTTGAGGCGGAACAGCGCCTCGTAGACGTTGCCGTTGAAGGCTTCGTTGATGCCCTGGCCGGCGCCGGCGGTGTTGTCGAGATTCTGCGGCTCGTAGAGCGAGCCGATGCTGATGGTGGCGTCGGGTCCGCCCTCGGCGGACACCGCCGGCGCAACGCCCATGAGGAGCAACATGGCAGCCGTTGTGGCTTTCAAGACCGAACGGTGGGCTCGGTTGGCGCGGGCGGACAAAGCGGTCATGTTTTTCTCCTCGGTGATGGCCGACTGGGCGACCTTGGTGGCGGCCAGTCTAGCCGAGGCTTGGGAAATGAGAATGTCGGCACCGTCTCTAGTGGCCGACGGTCAGGAAACAGGTTTGCGCAAGACGCGCAATAATCGGATTAATTTACTCGTCTAGTCTTCCATAGACAAGGCGAGCTCCATCGCCCTGGCTTACGAGAGCGGTTCGCCGTCGGTAATGTCGATCGAGGCGTGATAGCTGTTTCCGATCGTGCAAACTTTGTGCGCTTCCTCGATCAGGGATCGACGCTCGGCATCGTTGAAGTCGCCCTCGATGGAAAAACGGCAAGTCTGGTGGGCAATGCGCGACGGCGGCTCGGCGGCCTTGGCACCGATCACTTCCACGGAGACGGAGCCCAGCCGATCGTTGAGCCCCAGGTTGCGCGCCGCAATGCGAACGCTCAACGCCAGGCAACCGGCGAGCGATGCGTCCAGCAGTTCCAGCGGATTGAAGCCCTCCATTGATGGAGATCCCGCCAGCGTCAGGCTGGCGCCGGAACGGGCGACGACGCCGCCGCGACCGTTGCGATCGAGACTGGCGGTGGCGCCCATCGGGCGGATCCTTACCTGCGACATGGGAATCTCCTTTCTCGGGACATTGGCTACCTTCCAAGATACCCGGATTGCCGAACTGTGGCGAGAAACGATCGCTCCAACAAGAAGCGGCGGCGAACCGTTGCCGGTGCGCCGCCGTCAGTTTGCGGGGGAGGTGTCTTTTCTTGGGGAGGATCAGATGTCGAACTGGGCCGGGAGGATCACCAGATCGCGGACGATGACGTTGCGCGGACGCGTCAGCATGAACATGACGGCGTCGGCCACTTCCTCGGGCTCGATGAGGCCGCCGGCGGCCTTCAGGGCGGCAAGCCGCTCCGGCACCCAGTCCTTGAGCAGGGCGGTGATCACCGGGCCCGGCTGCACCGCGCCGACGCGCACGTCGTGCTTGGCGACCTGACGCCGCACGGTGTGCACGAAGGCCTGAACGGCATGCTTGGAGGCGGTGTAGATCGGCTCGACCATCACCGGCACCACGCCAGCCACCGAGCTGGTCATCAGAATGTCGCCGTGCTTGCGCTCGATCATGTAGGGCAGAACGGCATGAACGGTGCGGAAGGCAGCGTTGATGTTGAGGTTCAGCATGCGGTCCCAGGCGTCGGGATCGCCGGTGGCGGCGTCGCCGCCGATGTAGGCACCGGCGTTGGCATGCAGGATGTCGAGCTTGCCGGCCTTGTCGATGATCTGCGGCAGCATGGTGGCGACGCTCTTGGGATCCAGGAGGTCGATGCGAACCGGGAAGGCCTTGGGGCCGATCTCGGCGCAAGCCTTGGCGAGGCCTTCCTCGTCGCGGTCGACCACGGCGACACGGGCACCAGCCTCGGCCATGGCCTTGGCGCACGCCAGGCCGATGCCGGACGCACCGCCGGTGATGGCGGCAACCTGACCTTCGATACTCACAGCCATTTCAGTCTCCTTTCGTCCGTCAACGACGGACACTCACTTTGTTTTTTTGGGCGTTTCCTCAAATCGTCTCACGCGGCCTGCAGCAGACCACCAAGGCGCATCTGCTCGATCATCCAGCGCCGGGCCGTGGCGATCTCCACCACCGGCTCGTCGGACTTCTCCGTCCACATCTCCATCAGGAAGGGGCCGCGATAGCCGAGGTCGGCGAGCGTGGCGAAGCAGGCCTTGAAATCGACGCAGCCGTCACCGAAGGGCACATCGCGGAACTGGCCGGGAAAATCGCCCGTGACCTTTCGCGTGTCCTTGAGATGAATGGCGACGATCCGGTCGATGCCGGCTCGGAGTTCGGCGTCGACATCATTGCCCCAGGCCGTCAGGTTGCCGAGGTCGGGATAGACGCAGAAGTAGGGCGAGTGGATGAGCTGGTCGTACTCGCGCCAGCGGGTGATCGAGTTGATGAAGGCGGTGTCCATGATCTCGACCGCCAGCATCACCTGCGCCTTGGCCGCCTCACGCACCGACCACTGGAGCCCTTCGATGAACCGCTCCTTGGTGCCGATGTCGGCTTCCTCGTAATAAACGTCATAGCCGGCCACCTGGATGGTGCGGATACCCAGATCGACACAGAGGTCGATCGCCCGGCGCATGATGTCGCGCGCCTTGACGCGCGTCGCAGGGTCGCGACTGCCGAACGGGAAGCGGCGATGTGCCGACAGGCAGACGCTCGGCACGGCGACGTCCAGATCGCGCACGGACGCGCAGAAGGTGGCGCGTTCGGCCTTTGACCAGCTCAGGCGCGTCATGCGCTCGTCGGTCTCGTCGATCGACATTTCGACGAAATCGAAATCCAACGCCTTGGCGAGCGCCAGTCGCGCCGGCCAGTCGAGGTCCTTCGGCAGCGCCTTCTCGTAGATGCCCAGCGGGTTGGGCAACGCCTCTCGGGTCACGACGTCCTCCAGATCTTGATGGCTCAGCGTCCGGCCGGCAGGTTGGACAGCGTTTCGGCCAGGCGGCGGAAAGCCGCATACTTTTCGCGATAGGCGGGGAAGCTCTTGGCGTCGGGCTCAATCAGCGCGCCGGACGGGCACATGGCGGCCATGGCCTCCTTGAAACCCTTGTGAACTCCGGTTCCGACCGCAGCGGCGATGGCCGCTCCGAGACAGCCGGATTGCTCCACGTGCATCACTTCGACCGGCATCTCCGAGATGTCGGCGACCATCTGCATCCATGGCTTGGATCGGGTCGGGCCACCGGTCAGGCGCAGAGTCTTGTCGCGGCCAGACAGCTTGACGATCCGCTCCAGGTGGACGTGTTGCGAGAAGCAGATGCCTTCGTAGACCGCCTGCAGCACCTGGCCGAGACCGTGGGCATTGGCGAGACCGTGAAGGCCGGCCGAGAGGTCGTCACCCAGGTTCGAGGCGAAAAGGTAGGGCAGGAACTGGATGTCGGTTCCGGCCTTCGGCAGTGCCGAGATCATCAGGTCGGCCTGGCGGTAGCAATCGGGCATGCCGCCGAGGAAGGTTCGGACAAACCATTCGAGGTTGCCGGCCGATGTCGGGCTGCCTTCGTGGACGAAGTAGCGGTCCGGCATGCAGTAGCGCCCCCAGATGTAGGGCCAGGCATCGCCTTCCGGCTTCAGGATGCGGTCGGTGGTCCAGGTGACGATGGTCCAGGTGCCCATCACCACGTTGACGAAGCTCGGATCGGCAAGGCCGGCACAGACGGCCGCCGACACGACGTCGAAGAAGCCGCCGAACACCGGCGTGCCGATCTTGAGGCCGGTTTCCTCGGCGGCCTTGGCGCTCAGGCCGGCAACGCATTCCTCGGATCCGACGACCGGCGGCAGACAGCCTTCCATCTCGTCGATGCCGAACATCTTGAAGAGCGCCGGATCGTAGGCGCCTTTCTCGACATTGTAGAGGTTGCTGCCGGAGATGTTGGTGACCTCGGCGGCGAAAACGCCCGTCAGCTTGTATCGGATGAAGTCGTGCGCCATCAGCACGTGGCGCGTCCGGCTGTAGTTGTCCGGCTCGTTGGCCTTCATCCAGGCGAGCAGGGATACCGGATGGCCGGTCCAGAGCTGCTGATAGCCGAAGGGGTAGCTCGCCGCGTCGAGACCCTTGGCCTTCCAGTCCTTGACGATGGACAGCGAGCGGTTGTCCGACGAAATGATGCCGTTGCGCACCGGCTCCCCGTCGGCATCGAGCGCATACAGTCCCTTGCCGTGGGCGGAGAAGCTGATACCGGCAATCTCATCGGCGGAAACGCCGGCCTCGGAGACGACGCGTCGGATGGTGCCAGCAACGATCCGCCACATGGCGTTCATGTCACGCTCTGACCAGCCAAGGTGGGCGGCAACGCCGTTGTCGACCTCGGAGGCGACGGCCTTCTCGCGTCCTTCGGTGTCATAGAGGCCGCTCTTGATGACGGTTCCGCCAATGTCGATTCCGAGAAAGTAGGTCACGGCTCTTGGTCCTCTGAAGAAACGCGAGACTGTTCCGGCCGGAGCCGGGCAAGGCGAGGGTGCTCACCGGGCAGGTGGCCCGGCGCTCGGGAGGTTTCGGTTCGGGCGGCTCGGAGGGCGATCGGTCGGCGGTAAGCAGGCCGCGACACTCAACTGCTTGGCCGCATTGTCCGACCGGGCCGCCGGTCCGGTCGGAAGTCTTGGTTACGGTGTCAGCGGGAGTTCTGCTTGCGGAGGTAGCCGATGAGGACGGCGACCAGCAGGATCACGCCCTTGACGACGCGCTGGCTGTAGGGCGACAGGCCGATCATGTTGAGGCTGTTATTGAGAACGCCGAGCAACAGAGCGCCGATCAGGGTGCCGACGATATGACCGCGACCGCCGGTGATCGCCGTACCGCCGAGCACGACCGCCGCGATGGCATCGAGCTCCACACCGATGGCCGAGTTGGGCTGGCCGGACAGGAGGCGCGAGGTCTGGATCATGCCGGCGATGGCGGCGGTGAAGCCGGAGATGGCGTAGACCATCAACTTGATGCGGGCGGTGCGGATACCCGACAAGATGGCCGCGTCTTCGTTGCCGCCGACGGCGTAGACATAGCGGCCGATCGGCAGACGGTTCAGCACGAAGTAGGCAGCCGCGAAAACGATCAGCATGATCAGCGTCGGGATCGGCAGGCCGAGCACATACTCGCGGCCGAGGAAGCCGAACTCACGATCGATCGGCAGCGGATAGCCGTTGGTATAGATGAGGCCGAGACCACGCGGGATCTCCATCATCGCCAGCGTGACGATGATCGGGGGCAGGGCAAAGCGGGCGATGAAGAAACCCGACACGGCACCGGTCAGCGCGCCACCGAAGATGGCCACCAGGGCGGCCGCCCAGAAGGGGAACCCCATGTTGGCGATCATGCCGGCCATCAGCGTCGAGGCAAGCGCCACGATGGCGCCGACGGAAAGATCGATGCCGCCCGTCAGGATGACGAAGGTCATGCCGACGGCGATGATGCCGGTTGTGGAGACCTGACGCGTGATGTTCATCAGGTTGTCGACCGTGAAGAAGTTCTCGTTCATCATCGCGGTCAGGACCATAAGGACGATCAGCGCGACGAAGGAAACGAACTCCGGCCGGGCGATGATGGTCTTGGCAAGACCAGCCAAACCAGCGGGCTCTTCGCGCGTCTTGGCGCCGGTGGCAGCAGCTTCACCCATTTTCACCTCCCGAGGCGTAAGTCATTATTTTTTCTGAGTTGATATCGGCGCCGGTCAGCGTGGCGCGGATTGAGCCGTAGCGCATGACGAGCACTCGGTCGCAAAGGCCGATGACTTCCGGCAAATCCGAGGAGATCACCACGACGCCGAGACCCTGAGCCGCAAGCTCCTGCAGCATGACGTAGATCTCCGCCTTCGCGCCCACGTCGATGCCGCGGGTCGGCTCGTCGAAGATCAGAAGCTTGCAGTTGCTGGCCAGCCAGCGGGCGATGATGACCTTCTGCTGGTTGCCGCCGGACAGCTCCGATACCGTCTTGAGATCGGAGGTGGTCCGAATGCGCATGCGATCGATGAAGCGGTCGCTGAGTGCCTTCTCCTCGCGCGGCAGTACCATGCCGAGCTTGTTGGTCAGCCGGGTCAGGGTGCTGATGACGATGTTGGAGCGAATGGAGAAGGGCAGGAACAGGCCCGTCCGCTTGCGATCCTCGGGCAGGTAGCCGATGCCGTGGCTCAGTGCCTCGTGAGGTGAGCGCAGCTCGATCGGCTGCCCCTGGAACAGCACTTCTTTCTCGATCGAGGCGTCGCGGCCGATCAGCGCCAGGAAGCTCTCGGTGCGCTTGGCGCCCACCAGGCCGGCCACACCGAGGATCTCGCCACGGCGCACCTCGAAGGAAATGTTGTCGGAACCGGGGAAGCGCAGCTTGCGCACTTCCATGATCGGCGGCTCGGCATCGTCGGCGACGCCGCGCTTGGCCGGGAAGGCCTGCGTCACCTCGCGGCCGACCATCTTGGAGATCAGTTCGTCCTGGGTACAATCGGCGACCGGTCCGGTATGGACGTGGCAACCGTCGCGCAGCACCGAAACGGTGTCGGCGATCTCGAAGATTTCCTCGAGATGGTGCGAAATGAAGAAACAACCGACGCCTAGCGCCTTGAGACGCTCGATCACCTCGAACAGCTTCTTGACCTCGCGCGGCGTCAAGGTCGCCGTCGGCTCGTCCAGCACCAGGAAGTTGCACTTGAAGATGGTCGCCTTGACGATTTCCACCGATTGCTGCTCGGCGACCGTCAGCCCTGCAACGGGGCAATCGAGGGGGAAATGCATGTCGAGCCGGTCGAGGGCTTCGCGGGCCATACGACGCATGGTGCGGCGATCGAGCGTGCCGAGCTTGGTGCGGATCTCGCGGCCGAGAAAGATGTTCTCGAAGGCGTTGAGATCGGGAACCAGGCTGAACTCCTGGAAGATGATGTTGATGCCGAGCTTCTCCGACTCTCGCGTGCGCGTCGGATGAACCGCCTCTCCGTCGATCAGCAGCTGGCCCTCGTCGGCCTGATAGACGCCCGACAGGATCTTCATCAGTGTCGACTTGCCGGCGCCGTTCTCGCCGACCAGCGCGTGAACCTCGCCGCGTTTCAGCGAGAGGGAGACATCGTTGAGGGCGACGATGCCGGGGAACCTCTTGGTGATGTGTTTCATTTCGAGCATGGCGAAACCCTCGGAACGCGCCGTCTGGGACGGCGGTGCTGATCGGACAGTCCGGAAAACGGG
>JAUVXG010000035.1 GCA_030603685.1 Pleomorphomonas sp. | reverse complement strand
GGGTGCCGGCAGCGAGGCCGGGGCAGCCGGAAGGTGGCGAGGCGCAGGCCATCCGCGCCCTCTATCGCTACCTCAAGGACCGGTTCGGCCACGCCTGACCACAGTCTAGATTTTCATCGCGGTAAAAAAGCTGTTCGGCGGCACATACTTATGCCGCTGCCGGGCGGCTCGTCTGCGCCATGCGCATTGCTCTTGACCGAGCCATGTCCTCTGTGCGGGCGTTAGTTTTTGTTAAAGCCATGAAAAGAAAATATAAATCGGATCGCGTTAGGTTCGCCGGCGTTTCGTCGGCGTCGGCGGTGGCGATTCCGGTACGGGGTGGGCCGCATACCAAATCCTCCCGATCTCGGATATTCGCCGCAAATCCACGAGATTTGGTATGACGGGGGCGCCGCCGCTCGCCGTATCCTCGGTCAATCCAACGAGAATCGATAGAGTATCGCCGATGTCGACATCCTCCCCCCTGATCCTGGTCATCAACAGCGGCTCGTCGTCGTTGAAGTTCGCCATCTACCCGGTCGGCGAACGCCAGCCGCTGGCTTCCGGTCTCGCCGAGCGTCTCGGCCAGAGCGATGCCTCGATCCGCTTCGATGTCGACGGCACCAAGAACAAGGCGCCGCTGGCGTCCACCGACCACCAGGGCGCAGTCGATGCGCTGATGGCCTTCCTGAAAGAGCGCGGCTGGTTCCAGCGCGTGGCCGCCGTCGGTCACCGCGTCGTCAACGGTGGTGAGCGCTTCACCGAGAGCCGCATCGTCACCGACGATGCCATGATCGAGGAAATCGGCACCTGCCCCTTCGCGCCGCTGCACAATCCTGCGCACGCGATCGGCATGCGCGCCGCCGTCCACGCCTTCCCCTCGCTGACTCAGGTTGCCGTGTTCGACACCGCCTTCCATCAGACGATGAAGCCGGAAGACTTCCTCTACGCCCTGCCGCGCAAGTACTACCGCGATCTCGGCGTGCGCCGCTACGGCGCCCACGGCACGTCGCATCGCTACGTTTCCGGCGAGACCATCCGCCTGCTCGGCCTTGACCCGAATGACAGCGGCGTCGTCGTCTGCCACCTCGGCAACGGATCATCCGCCACTGCCGTCCTGAACGGCAAGTGCGTCGATACCTCGATGGGCCTCACCCCGCTGGAAGGCCTCGTCATGGGCACTCGCACCGGCGACGTCGATTACGGCGCGCTTGCCTACATTGCCAAGAAGACCGGCCTTGATGTCGATGGCCTCGAGAAAATGGCCAACCGCGAGAGCGGTCTCCTCGGTCTGTCGGAGCTCTCCAACGACTGCCGTACACTGACCGAGGCCGCTCAGGCCGGCAACCATCAGGCCGAAGAGACGCTCGACGTCTTCGTTTTCCGCCTGTGCCGCTACATCGGCGCCCTGACCGCCGCACTGCCTCGTCTCGACGCCGTCGCCTTCACCGGCGGCATCGGCGAGAATTCCGCTTATATTCGGGCCAAGACGCTGAAGCGCCTGTCCGCCCTCGGCCTCGATCTCGACGAGGAAGCCAATGCCAAGATATACGGTGGCAAGAGCGGCATCGTCTCCCTGTCGAAGAAGCCGGTGGCCATTGTCGTGCCGACCGATGAAGAGCGCGTGATCGCCGAGGACACGGCCCGCCTCGCCGGTCTCCTGCCTGCCAACGCCTGATGCGAAAGGGACGAAGACCATGACTCCGAAACCCTCATACCGCACGTTCTTCCTGGCGCCGACGTCGAGTCAGCAAGGCATTTCCTCCGTGGCTCTCGGCCTTGTCCGCGCCTTCCAGCGCGAGGGCTTTGACGTCGGCTTCGCCAAGCCGGTCGCCGATCCCGAGGCCTATCCCGATGGGCTCGACCGTTCGGTCCACTTTGCCCGCACGCTGCTCGGCCTCAACACGCCCGATCCTATCCCGGCCGAACGTGCCGAGGAGATGATCCGCACCGGCAATCTCTTCACGCTGCTCGAAGAGATCGTGGAGCTGGTCGAGGAAGCGCGGGGCAACCGGTCGATGGTCGTTGTGGAGGGGCTGCTGCCCTCGACGACCCATCCGTTGACCATCGATCTCGACATTGCCATGGGTCGCTCGCTGTCGGCCGAGATCATTCCGGTGGTGCCCGGTCTCGATGCCACCGTGAAGTCCATCGTCGGCGACCTTGCCGATGCCCAGCACCGCTTCCTTGCCGAGGGACGGCCGTTCGCCGGCCTGATCGTCGGTCGCGCTCGTGGCGGCGACGTCAAGGCCGAGGAGTTCGCCAAGGCGCTCGAAGCGGCGAAGATCGGCGTGCCGGTGCTTGCCGTCACCTCCGACGAGCCGGCCCTCAACGCGCCCCGCCTCGTCGATGTTGCCGCCGATCTCGGCTTCGGCATCCTTCGCCCCGGCGATATCAAGAAGGCCCGCGTTGGCGAGATCGTCATCGGTGCCCGCAGCCCCGACAAGGTGGTGAAGGCGCTCAAGCCCGGCACGCTGGTGGTCACCCCCGGCGACCGGTCCGACATCATCATCACCACGACGCTGGCCCGCTCCTCGGGCATGCCGATCGCCGGCCTGCTGCTCACCTGCGACGAGCCGATGGCGCCGTCCATCTCCGAGTTCCTGTCGCCGCGCTTTGGCGATCTGCCGGTGCTGACCACCGAGCTCCAGACCTATGACGTCGCCGTCCGCCTCAACTCGATGGACCGTCGTGTCCGTCACGAGGATGCCGAGCGCATGGAGAAGCTGCTCGAGCACGTGGCCGATCACATCGACCTCGGCCCGCTGGCCCCGGCAACGGCGCGTTCCAACGGTGGCCTGATGACGCCGCCGATGTTCCGTCACCGGATGATCCAGGAAGCGCGCGCTGCCAACCGCCGCATCGTGCTGCCGGAAGGCGACGAGCCGCGGACCATCAAGGCCGCCGTCATTTGCACGCAGAAGCGCATTGCCCGCTGCGTGCTGGTCGGCGACCCCAAGGCGATCAAGGACGTCGCCACGATGCACGGCATCGAACTGCCGCCGGAGCTTGAGATTCTCGACCCTGTCAAGGTGCGCTCCAGTTACGTCGGACCGATGGTGGAGCTCCGCAAGTCAAAGGGCCTGACCGCGCCGCAGGCCGAAGCGCAACTGGAAGACAACGTGGTGCTCGCCACCATGATGCTCGCCATGGGCGACGTCGACGGCCTAGTGTCCGGTGCCGTCCATACCACTGCGTCGACGGTGCGTCCGGCGTTGCAGCTGATCAAGACCGCGCCGGGCAATTCGATCGTGTCCAGCGTGTTCTTCATGCTGATGCCGGATCAGGTCCTGGTTTACGGCGACTGCGCCATCAATCCAGACCCGTCGGCGGATGAACTTGCGGAAATCGCCTGCCAGTCGGCCGAGAGCGCCCGTTCCTTCGGCATCGATCCGCGCGTTGCCATGATCTCCTACTCCACCGGCACGTCCGGCACGGGTAGCGATGTCGACAAGGTGCGCGAGGCTACGCTGAAGGTCATGGAGCGCCGCCCGGACCTCTTGATCGACGGCCCGATCCAGTACGACGCCGCCTCGGTGGAAAGCGTCGGCAAGCAGAAGGCGCCGGGCTCGCCGGTCGCCGGTCACGCCAACGTCTTCGTCTTCCCCGATCTCAATACCGGCAACACCACCTCGAAGGCGGTGCAGCGTTCGGCCAACGTCGTGTCGGTCGGTCCGATGCTGCAGGGCCTCCGCAAGCCGGTGAACGATCTGTCGCGCGGCGCCCTCGTCGACGACATCGTCTACACCATCGCGCTGACGGCCATCCAGGTCGGGCAGAGCGAGCAGCCGGTGCAGGCTGCCGCGGCCGAATAAGGCGGCGGAACCCGAACGGAACAGCAAAGCCGGCGATCTTCGGGTCGTCGGCTTTTTGTTGCCGAGCCGATGGTTATGCGTTGAGAGACGTGTACTCGGCCGGATTGATTTTATAATAAGCCGACTAATTATGTGGCTGTTCGCTTGCAGGCGGCCCAAACAAAAGCCGCCGGGAACGACCCGGCGGCCTTGAACGAGAGGCGCTGGATAGCTTCAGTCCGTAACGGCCAGCTCGCCCCTCAGCCGCTCCGTTTCGAAGGAGGCGTCGAGGATGCGCTGCAGGTTGGCGGCGCGGCGGAAGCTAGGCTCCATGGTCCGGCCGGCTCTCACCGCGTCGACGAACCGCTTGTAGTTCATCGGCACCGGCTTTGCGGTCACCGGACGCCAGGTTTGGCTGTTGATGTCTTTCGCGCCCTTGCAGGCGCGCAGCCAGGTGCCGTCGGAGCCGTTCTGGATCTCGATGGCGCCCTTGTCTCCGAACACGCGGACGCGCAACGTATTGGCGTACCCCGTGGCAAAGCGTGAGGCATGGATGACGCCGATGGCGCCATTCTCGAATTCCAGCGTGCCGGCGAAGCTGTCGTTGGCGTCGAGCGTGTACTCGCCGATCTTGTCGTCGGGCGCCTTGTGAAAGGTCTTGAGACGACCGAACAGCCGCGTCACGTCGGTGCCGGCGCCAAAGGAGGCAAAGTCGAGAATGTGGATTCCGACGTCGCCGATCACGCCCTTGGACCCGTGGTTCTCGGACAGGCGCCACAGCCAGCGGCTTTCGGTCCGCCAGTCGCCCCAATGGGTTCCGGTTAGCCAGCTCTGGAGATAGCTGGCCTCCACGTGCTTGACGTCGCCGATGGCTCCCGAGGTGACCATCTCGTGCATCTTGTGAATTTCGGGCACGTTGCGATAGCTGAGGTTGACCATGCCGACGAGCCCCGCCTTTTCGGCCGCCTCGGTCATTTCCAGCGCGTGAGCGTAATTTGTGGCCAGCGGCTTCTCGCACAGCACGTGCTTGCCGGCGGTGAGCAGGGCCATGGTCGTGGGATAGTGGGCGAGATCGGTGGTCACGTTGGCCGCCGAATCGAACTTGCCCCAGACGATGGCGTCCTCCACCGTGGCGAACGTGCGGGGAATGTTGAAATCCTTGGCGAAGGCGGTGGCGAGCTCGGGGAAGATGTCGACGCAGCCGACGATCTTGACGCCACGAATCTTGGCGAAATGCTGGGCATGATGGCGGGCCATGCTGCCGGTGCCCACGATGATGAGACGCATGTTGAGGGGTCCGATGGGAAGAGGGTGGTCAGAGCGGAGGCCGGCGGGAAGCCGCCGGCCTTCTCAAAACGCTCAACGGAGGCCGGGAGCACCCTTGGCATGGATGGTCAAGCCGCGCTCCTTGATCGGCTCCAGCGCCTTGTCGACCGGCACGTTGGGCGCGTCGGTGACCGCCGTCCAGGCCGGGCCGGGATTGTAGGCCCACTTGACCGCGTTGCGCAGCACCGTCAGCACGTTCTCGTCATGATAGGTAGGATAGGCCTCGTGACCGGGGCGGAAGTAGAAGATCTTGCCAGCGCCGCGCTTGTAGCAGAGACCGGAGCGGAACACTTCGCCACCCTGGAACCAGGAGATGAACACGGTTTCATCCGGCTCGGGAACCGAGAAGGGCTCTCCGTACATTTCTTCCATGTCGAGCTCGATCTTCTCCGGCAGGCCGGCGGCGATCGGATGGTTGCGATTGATCACCCAGAGGCGCTCGCGCTCGCCCGCTTCGCGCCACTTGAGCGCACAAGGAGTGCCCATCAGCCGCTTGAAGATCTTCGAGAAGTGGCCAGAGTGCAGGACCAGTAGGCCCATTCCTTCCCAGACGCGCTTGGCGATGCGCTCGACGACCTCGTCCTTCACCTCACCGTGCGCGGCGTGGCCCCACCATACCAACACGTCGGTGGCGGCAAGCTTCTCGGCGGTCAGACCATGTTCGGGCATCTGCAGCGTGACCCAGCTCGCCTCGATGGACGGATCGACGTTGAGAGCATCAGCAATGGTGCTGTGCATGCCGTCGGGATACAGGTCGCGCACGACCTGGCTGGTCTGCTCGTGAACGTTTTCACCGTAAACAGTGGCACGAATGGTCATGGAAATCCTCCCGCGATGAGCGGCCCGGCGCCGCTCACGTGCGCACCGCCGATTCCGCGGCAAGATCCGACCCTCCAGCCCTTCCTCAAGGCACGAGGTGTAATCTTGCTTCGCCAAGATTCAAAGCGCTTTTAATGCGGGTTGTCAAGGGGAGGGGTGCCGGCGATGTGCTATCGATAATGGATTGTTTCCCAAAAGATATTTCGGATGGCAAATTAATAAAAGCGCTTTGACTGAATCGAAACAAATTCTCCCACCCACAACAAGAAAGTCGAGGAATGCGATGGGCGACATCGGTCGGAAGGCGGATCGACCGGGGGTCAAGGCCCAGGCGCAACGACCCGCCACCCTCGGATCGGGTGGCGGGTCGTCTCGTTTCGTCCAGCTTCCCCAACCCGACGACGACCGCCGTGCGGAGAAAGGCATAGCGCGTGGGTCTTTTCGCTCAGTGCTCGATCTGGCTGACGTCCCGCACCGCTCCCTTGGCGGCAGACGTGGCCATCGCGGCATAGGCGCGCAGCGCCGCCGAGATCTTGCGCGGGCGCGGAGCGGCAGGCTTCCAGGCCGCCTTGCCCTTGGCTTCCATGGCGGCACGCCGGGTGGCCAGGGCTTCGTCCGATACCAGAAGATTGATGGTGCGGTTCGGGATATCGATGCGGATGCGATCGCCCGCTTCAACAAGGCCGATGGCGCCGCCTTCGGCCGCTTCCGGAGAAGCGTGGCCGATGGAAAGACCCGAGGTACCGCCGGAGAAGCGGCCATCGGTCAGGAGTGCGCAGGCCTTTCCGAGGCCCTTGGACTTCAGATAGCTCGTCGGATAGAGCATCTCCTGCATGCCCGGTCCCCCCTTGGGCCCCTCATAGCGGATCACCACCACGTCGCCGGCCTTGACCTCGCCGCCGAGGATACCCTTGACCGCCGCTTCCTGGCTTTCGAAGATCTTCACCTCGCCCTCGAAGACGAGGATCGACTCGTCGACGCCGGCCGTCTTCACGATGCAGCCGTCGAGCGCGATGTTGCCGAACAGCACGGCGAGGCCGCCGTCCTTGGAATAGGCGTTTTCCGCCGAGCGGATGACGCCCTTCTTGCGGTCGAGGTCGAGATCGTCCCAGCGCCGGTCCTGGCTGAAGGCTTCGATGGACGGCACGCCGCCCGGCGCCGCCGCAAAGAAGGTGCGGACGGCGATCGAGTTGGACTGAACGACGTCCCATTCGCGGATGGCCGCCTTCAGCGTCTCGGTGTGAACCGTGGGCACGTCGGTGTTCAGGAGACCTGCGCGATCGAGTTCGCCCAGCAGGCCGAAGATGCCGCCGGCACGATGCACGTCTTCCATGTGGATGTCGGCCACGGCCGGAGCCACCTTGGAGAGACAGGGCACGCGGCGGCTCAGGCGGTCGATGTCGGCCATGGTGAAGTCGACGCCGGCTTCCTGGGCCGCAGCCAGGAGGTGCAGCACGGTGTTGGTCGATCCGCCCATGGAGATGTCGAGCGTCATGGCGTTTTCGAAGGCGGCGAAGGAGGCCACCGAGCGAGGCAGCACGCTCTCGTCATTGCCTTCGTAGTAACGCTTGCAGAGGTCGACGATCAGCTGGCCGGCCCTGAGAAACAGCGCCTTGCGGTCGGCATGCGTCGCCAGCATCGAACCGTTGCCCGGCAGGCTGAGGCCGAGTGCCTCGGTGAGGCAGTTCATCGAGTTGGCGGTGAACATGCCCGAGCAGGAGCCGCAGGTCGGGCAGGCCGAGCGCTCGTAGGAGCGCACGTCGGAATCCGAAACCTTGTCGTCGGCGGCGGCGACCATGGCGTCGATCAGGTCGACCGACTTGGTGACGCCCGACGACAGCAGGACCTTGCCGGCCTCCATCGGCCCGCCGGAGACGAAGACGGCGGGGATGTTGAGGCGCAGCGCCGCCATCAGCATGCCTGGCGTGATCTTGTCGCAGTTGGAGATGCAGACCATGGCGTCGGCGCAATGGGCGTTGACCATGTACTCGACGCTGTCGGCGATGAGGTCGCGCGACGGCAGCGAATAAAGCATGCCGTCATGGCCCATGGCGATGCCGTCGTCGACGGCAATGGTGTTGAACTCCTTGGCAAGGCCGCCCGCCTTCTCGATCTCCCGGGCGACCAGTTGGCCGATGTCCTTGAGATGCACATGGCCGGGCACGAACTGGGTGAAGGAGTTGACCACGGCGATGATCGGCTTGCCGAAATCGCTTTCCTTGACGCCGGTGGCGCGCCACAGGCCGCGGGCGCCGGCCATGTTGCGGCCGTGGGTGGAGGTGCGGGAACGGTAGGCGGGCATGGGTTCGATCCATCTCGATGGAGGCATATTACCTGACGGATGGGACCGTTTTGCCGAAAAAGCAAGGGCGGCAGCGGCGCAAAGCGTTCGCTGCCGCCCCTTGAAAGGGCCTGGAAGGCTCGTCAGGCGGCGCGTACCTTGGCCAGGAAACCCTTGATCTCCGACCGAAGGCGGGCACAGGTTTCGTCTAGATCCGCCGCGCCGACCTTCATCCGCTCGGTGGCGACGACGGCGGCGGCATTGGCCTGCGATACCCCGTCGATATGCTCGGTCACCTCGGCCGTGCTGGTCGATGCCTGGTTGAGATTGCGCGAGATGTCGAGCGTGGCCGTGCCCTGTTCCTCGACGGATGCGGCAATGACGTTGGAGATCTCGCTGAGGCGACCGATGACGCCGGAAATGGTGTTGATCGCTGCCACGGATTGCTCGGTCGAGGACTGAATGCCGTTGATCTGGTCGGCGATCGTCGACGTCGCCTTGGCGGTCTGGTCGGCCAGCTGTTTCACTTCCGCGGCGACCACCGCGAAGCCCTTGCCGGCTTCACCGGCCCGCGCCGCTTCGATGGTGGCGTTGAGCGCCAGAAGATTGGTCTGGGAAGCGATGTTGTCGATGAGGTCGACGACGTCGCCGATCTTCTTGGCAGCTTCCGAGAGATCCCTGATCTGCGTCGACGTGCGGGCGGCATCGGCGGCTGCCTCGGCGGCGACGCGGCTCGATTCCTCGACCTGTCGGGTAATCTCGGCGACGGAACCGGTCAGTTCCTCGGTGGCGGCGGCGACGGTGGCCACGTTGGCCGATGCCGTCTCGGCTCCGCGCGTCACGCTCTTGGCTCGCTCGGCAGCGCTGTCGGTCGCCCGGTCGAGGTCGCTTGTCAGGGCGGCCATGTCCTTGGCCGAGGAGAGAACCTTGTCGGCAATGGCTCCGACGGACGACTCGAACTCCTTGGTGACGTGGTCGATTAGGCTCTGGCGTGCCGCGCGCTCGGCGTCGATGTAGACGGAGATGGCAAAATCCATGTCGACCATGACGGCCTTGCTGAGCGCCTGCAGCAACTTGAGGCGCGTCTCTCCCCGGCCGCCTTTCATGAAGCTGCCGGAGTAGTCCTTGTTGATGCGAGCGATCAGTGTGTTGAGCAGGAAGTCGTAGCCGCCGATGTACCACGTTGGGGACAAGCCGATCCGGTGGTGCGTCTCTCCGATCTTCGAAACCGACTGAAAATAGGCCTCGTCGAAACGAGCGTCGAGCACACGCTCCCAATGCTTGATCTGCGCTGCTCTGGCGTGGGCCATGTGGTCGGGAGAGCGGAAAAAGCGCTTGGTCTCGGGGAACTCCGCGATATGCCGGTAGAAGGCGTCGATACCCTCGGCAAGAATGCTGGAAATATAGGAGCGGTGTTCGCGAAGGGTCGCGGCGACACTGTCGTCAACGGCATGAAAACCGAGGCGCTGACGCATGTCAGAGGCAATGATCGAGGGAGCGGACATGCCGGTTCCTTTATGCTGCAGGGTCGGCGCAATGGATGCACCCGACGCCGACTATGTCGCGTCAAACATCTTACCCCTTCGTAAAGGAATTAGGAAAACCGTCGATATTTAAGTAATTTACAGCCAACTGGGGTGAGATATACTACCTATATGCGCAACATTCATGAGAATCTTTCTCAATATTATACACGCTGCCTGCCTCAGCTGCTGGCGATCTCCGACTGGGATGGTTCGTTGACGGAAGCTTCCAGGCTGGCATAGCCCTCCGGGCGGAAGCGCGGATGGCAGAGGCAAAGGAAGACGAGATCGGCGGCCCCGTCGTTCTCGATCCGCTGTGCCATACCTCGCGGAATGCGGACACTGTCGCCGGGACTGACGCGAAAGCGATTGCCACCCACCTCCATCATGCCGCTTCCCATCTCGATCACATATGTTTCCTCGACGTCGAGGGCGTGAAGTTCGGTGACCACGCCAGGGGTGACGCGTGCTCGCGCCAATGACACGTCAGGCCGCGTGGGATGGTTGAGAAGCTCAGTGATGAAGCAGCGCTCCGACGTCCCGAACTCCCGAAGATCGCCGCCCGGGGTAAGAAATGGATGGCTCATGGTGGCCTCGCCGATTGCAGAGCGGCGAGTTTGGGGCAAGGGGCGTGGGCCGGCAACAGTCTCTTTACGAGGCGCGGCCCATCGGCGATGAATGGACATCCCCGGAGAGAAAGAGAACATGGCCCGTTCCGATCTCGTCATTCGCGCCGACCATGTCGTCACCTGCGACGATGCCATGACCGTCATCGAGAATGGCGCCGTTGCCGTCCGCGATGGCCGCATTGCCGCCGTCGGATCGGCGGCGTCCATCGAGGTGGAGGGTGCCGATGTGCTGGATGCCAGGGGACGCATCCTGATGCCGGGGCTGATCAACATGCATTGCCACGCCGGCGACAGCCTGTTTCGGGGCCTCGTCGAGAACCTGCCGCTGGAGCCCTGGCTTCAGACGGTGTGGAAGGCCGAGCGGGCCATCCTCGACCCGGCTACCTGCCGGCTTGGCGCCGAAATTGGTCTCGCCGAGTTGCTACTGTCGGGCGTGACCACCGTCATGGACATGTTCTGGTTTCCCGAGGAAACGGTTCGGGCGGCCAAGGCGCTGGGAATTCGCGTTGCCACCGGTGGCATTTTCTTCGATCCGCCCGGCATGGACGGCCATCTCGCCGATCGGCGGCTTGCCGACGCCACAGCCTTCTTCGACGCCGTCGAGGACGATCCCCTCGTCTTTGCCGGTTGTTTGCCCCACGGGACCTATACGGTATCGCCGCAGCATCTTCAAAACGCGGCCCGCCTGTCCCGGTCGCGTGGTGGTTTCTGGTGTACGCACGCGGCCGAAACCAAGACGGAACAGGCGACGATCGTCGAGCGCTATGGCCGCCGGGTCATCGCCCACCTTGCCGAACTCGACCTGCTCGGCCCCGACGTGGTGCTCGCCCACTGCGTCCACCTTGATCGGGCGGAGATCGACCTGCTCGCCGCTTCCGGTTCGCATGTCGTGCACAATCCGATGTCGAATCTGAAACTGGCGTCGGGCTTTGCGCCGGTGCCGGCGCTGCTGGCGGCCGGTGTGAACGTGACGCTCGGCACCGACGGCGCCATTTCCGGGAATGACCTCGACATGTGGCTCGCCATCCGCCTTGCCGCCACCCTACACAAGGCGACGACGGGGAACGCCGCCGCCGTCACCACCGGCGAGGCGCTTGCCATGGCAACCCGCAACGGCGCTCGTGCACTTGGTGCCGGTGATCGGCTGGGGTCGATCGAGGTGGGCAAGGAAGCCGACCTCATCCTGGTCGATACCGGTCGCCTGCACGCCGCGCCGCTGTTCGATCCCGTCACCCACCTCGTCTACTCGGCCGGACGCGGCGATGTCACCGATGTTTTCGTCGCCGGGCGGCGTGTCGTCGAGGCCGGGCGGCTTGTCAACGCCGATGTTGGCGCGCTGATTGCGGCGGCCGACTCCCTTCGCCCGACCATCGCCGCGTCGATCGCCTGATTCGCGGCGCGCGCCCTGTCGCTTCGCATCGTCCCGGTCACCTCGAAAAGGATGCCCTTCGTGGACGTCTGAGAGGCAAAAGTCATTGCCGGTGCGCAGTTTTCGGCCTTTCATCGCCTTCTCAGATGGCGAGTGCTGAGCTACATTGTTCTCGCTGCGGTTTCGTCGAGGAAGCCGTCGGGTCGAAGGGTCCAGTTTCTTGTCCCGAACGCCCCTGAGGGGATGCCGAATGCGGCATTCGCTGGCCGGGTTCCGAACAAAAGAGGATTTCGACATGTCCGATATCGAAGCCAAGATCAGGGAAAAGGCGCGCGAACTGTGGTTGGCCGAGGGGCAGCCGGAAGGCAGGGCCGATCAGCACTGGCTCGAGGCAGAGGCGATCGTTCGCGCCGAAGCCGAGACGGCGGCGAAGCCCAAGGCCGCTCGCAAGCCACGCGCCGCTGCTGCGAAGAAGGAACCCGCCGAGGCCAAGGCTCCGGCTGCCAAGAAGCCCGCCGCCAAGAAAGAGACGGCCAAGAAGCCGTCGCTCAAGGTGGTCTCCGGCTGAGGTCGTCGTAGCGAGGCAATGGACAGCTTGTTGACAAGACCGGCCGGCGCCGTTGCGCCGTCCGGACGGGATGCCTAATGTCGCGACCTTCTTGTGTGGGAGCCGTGACATGACCCTTTCCGCAGCCGTCGAAGCCCGCATCGTCGAGGCCATCGCCAGCGAGATCGGCTGCCGGCCGGCGCAGGCCGCGGCCGCCATCGGCCTGCTTGACGAGGGTGCGACGGTGCCCTTCGTTGCTCGCTACCGCAAGGAAGTCACCGGCGGTCTCGACGACACCCAGCTCCGCAAACTTGAGGAGCGGCTGGCCTATCGTCGCGAGCTCGAGACCCGTCGCGCCGCCGTCCTGACGGCCATCGAAGGGCAGGGCAAGCTGACGCCCGATCTTTCCGCCAAGATCTCCGCTGCAGTCACCAAGGCGGAGATCGAGGATCTCTACGCGCCCTTCAAGCCCAAGCGCCGCACCAAGGGCGAGATCGCCAAGGAAAAGGGTCTGGAGCCGCTGGCCGACGCGCTCTTCACCGACCGGACGCTGGAGCCTGCCGCCACCGCGGCAGCCTATGTCACCGAGGCGGTCCCGGACATCAAGGCGGCGCTGGACGGCGCCCGCGACATCCTCGCCGAGCGCTTCGCTGAAACCCCGGAACTGGTCGGTCGGCTCCGGGCCTACATGCGCGACCGCGCGGTGCTGCGCTCGGCGGTGATCGCCGGCAAGGAAGCGGCGGGCGAAAAGTTCGCCGACTATTTCGATCATCGCGAGCGTTGGGCGACAGTGCCGAGCCACAGGGCGCTCGCCATGCTGCGCGGCCGCAACGAGGAGGTGCTGGCCCTGGAGCTGGAGATCGATGCGGACGATCCTGCGCCGGTCAAGCCGGTAGAGCGCATGGTGGCGGAGGCCTTCTCGATCAACGTTCCGGCCAAACTGCCGGCCGAGGGCTTCCTCTTCGACGTCTGTCGGTGGACATGGCGGGTGAAGCTTCAGCTTTCCCTGTCCCTCGATCTCATGGGTACCCTTCGGGAAAAGGCCGAGGCCGAGGCGATCCGCGTCTTCGCCGACAATCTGAAGGACCTTCTGCTCGCAGCTCCCGCCGGGGCCCGCACCACCATGGGCCTCGATCCCGGCATCCGCACCGGCGTCAAGGTGGCAGTGGTCGATGCCACCGGCAAGCTCGTTGATACGGCCACCGTCTACCCGTTTCAGCCGAGGAACGACGTGGCAGGCGCGCTTGCCACGCTGGCTTCCCTGGCCCGCAAGCACAAGGTGGATCTGATCGCCATCGGCAACGGCACGGCGAGCCGCGAGACCGATCGCCTCGCCGCTGCGCTGATTTCGGATCTGCCGGCGCCCAAGCCCACCAAGGTGGTGGTGAGCGAGGCCGGCGCGTCGGTCTACTCGGCGTCCGAACTGGCTGCCCGTGAGTTCCCAGGTCTCGACGTCTCGTTGCGAGGCGCCGTTTCCATCGCTCGCCGCCTTCAGGACCCACTGGCCGAACTGGTCAAGATCGAGCCGAAGTCGATCGGCGTCGGGCAGTATCAGCACGACGTCGACCAGGGGCATCTCGCCAAGGCGCTGGATGCGGTGGTCGAGGATGCGGTGAACGCGGTCGGCGTCGATCTCAACACCGCCTCGGCGCCGCTCCTGTCGCGTGTGTCCGGCCTTGGCCCCGCGCTTGCCGAGGCCATCGTCGCCTATCGCGATCTCTCGGGCGCCTTCCGCAGCCGCAAGGCGCTGATGGAGGTACCCCGCCTCGGCGCCAAGACCTTCGAGCAGGCGGCCGGCTTCCTGCGCATCCGCGACGGCGACGAGCCGCTCGACGCCTCCTCCGTGCATCCCGAGGCCTATGGAGTCGCGCGCCGCATCGTCGCCGCCTGCGGTCGCGACATTCGGCAGTTGATGGGCGACAGCGCCACGCTGAAGGCGCTCAACCCGGCGAAGTTCGTCGACGAGCGATTTGGCTTGCCCACCGTGCGCGACATTCTGAGCGAACTGGAGAAGCCCGGTCGTGATCCGCGTCCGGAGTTTCGTACGGCCAGCTTCGCGGAAGGGGTCGAAGAGATCGCCGATCTCAAGCCCGGCATGGTCCTCGAGGGCACCGTGACCAACGTGGCCGCCTTCGGCGCCTTCGTCGATATTGGCGTCCATCAGGACGGTCTCGTGTACGTCAGCCAGTTGGCCGACCGGTTCGTCAAGGACCCGCGCGACGTGGTGAAGGCTGGCGACGTGGTGAAGGTCCGCGTCGTCGAGGCCGACGTCAAGCGCAAGCGCATCGCTTTGTCCATGCGCAAGGACGATGACGGCGCGCCGAAAGGTACGGGCGTTGGTCGGCCGGATCGGCGGAGCCCTCCGCCGTCATCGGCCGGTAACAACGCCATGGCTGCCGCTCTGGCCGCCGCCATGAAGCGGCGGTGAGGCGGCGCTCGTCGTCGGGCACGGTGTATTTCCCGGTGATCGATACAATCTTGCCGATTGTGTCGATGGATTTGGTGTAAGCTCCGCTCCGTTAACCACCGCGGGAGTCCGCCATGGCCAAGCAGTCCACCGGGTATACCGTTCTCCAGCTTTCGCTCCACTGGTTGATCGTGCTTCTCGTCCTGTTCCAGCTGATCTTCGGCGAAGACATGGGGCGCTACAACTATCTCCTGCGCTCCGGGCAGGACGTCACCCCGCTCCTGACGGGGTACTATCTGCATGTCGGCGTCGGTATCGCCGTCCTGGTTCTGACGCTGTTCCGTCTCGGCCTGCGTCTGGCGGTCGGCGTGCCGCCGTCGGTGCCCGGCCCAACCCTGCAAGTGAGGGCCGGCGAGGCGCTGCACTATCTCTTCTATCTCATGCTGATCGTCACGCCTATCACCGGCCTGCTCGCCCAGTATGTCGACATGGGTACCTTTGGCGAGATCCATTCCGCCAACAAGCCCGTGTTCATCCTGCTGATCCTGATCCACGCGGCGGCGGCGTTTTACCACCATTTCGTGCTGAAGGATTCCACCCTGCGCCGGATGATGGTGCCGGGCACCCACTGACGGCTCCCTACCGGACAAGGAACACCCCGCGGAAGATGACTCCCGCGGGGCTTTGCATTCAAGCCGGTTGATCGTGAGATCAGGCAGCCGACAGATTGTCAGCCGAGGACTTGCCGGAACGGCGGTCCTGCACGACCTCGAAGTTCACCTTCTGGCCGTCGTTGAGCGAGCCAAGGCCCGAGCGCTCGACGGCGGAGATGTGAACGAAAACGTCCGGACCACCGGCGTCCGGAGCGATGAAGCCGTAGCCCTTGGTGGCGTTGAACCACTTGACGGTACCTAGAGCCATGATGAGATCCTTTCCTCAGAAAGTCACTTGAAAGAAAGCCGCGCGCCCGCACCGGAGCACGTGACAGGTGGTTACCGAGTTTGGAAAGGTCGTCACGTCGCGGGGGAATGACCCCAGGCGTTCAGGGCCGATGGTCTGGCCAAAATCGATAAGGCTTTATACTACGGGAAGCATCCCTCTTGCAAGCAACTTGTGGATGTAGATCCTAGCCCGGTCGGAATGCCTGACAAATGGCCGGGTCGGTCTCGATGCGTCCGGCACCGATCAGGTCGAGGCAGTAGGGAATGGCAGGGAAAACCGCGTCGAGGCACACGGCGATCGAGGCCGGTTTGCCGGGAAGGTTGACGATCAGCGTCGAGCCACGCGTCCCGGCGGTCTGGCGCGACAGGATGGCGGTCGGCACCTTCTGGAGGCTGATGCGACGCATCAGTTCGCCGAAGCCCGGCAGCTCTTTCTCCAGCACAACCTTCATCGCCTCCGGCGTGAGGTCGCGCGGCGATGGTCCCGTTCCGCCGGTCGTCAGAATGAGATCGACACGCTCTTCGTCGCAGAGGCGCACCAGTTCGCCGCCGACGCTGTCCACGCCATCGGGGACCACCTGCGTCACGATCTCGTAGGGCGAGGTCACGGCGCGACCGAGCCAGGCCGCGATCGCAGGCCCCGACAGGTCTTCATACTCGCCGCGCGAGGCGCGGTCGGAAACGGTGAGAAGCGCAATTCGGACCATGTCGAAGCTCCAGCCTGTGAATCACGGGAGAAGACAGCGTTAGCATCTTGCTTCGCCCTTGGCCAAGGCGGCCGAATCGGTCGACAGAAGATGTGCCCGCGATGGCGGGTCGTGTTTATCGGTGCGTGGGACAAAGATTTCGGGATGACCTTCAGCGTGGACATCGGCAACAGGGCGAACGGCACGCGTGCCGCTTTCGACCTTGAGGAACTGCTGGCCACCCGTCTGCTGGTTCAGGGCAACTCCGGTTCCGGCAAATCGCACCTTCTGCGTCGTCTTCTCGAGCAGAGCGCCGAGTGGGTGCAGCAGGCGATCATCGATCCCGAGGGCGACTTCGTGACGCTTGCCGACCGTTTCGGCCACGTCGTGGTGGACGCCAACTGTTCGGAGCGTGATCTGGCGCTGATCGCAGCCCGCGTTCGCAAGCATCGTGTGTCCGTCGTGCTCAACCTCGAAGGGCTTGACGTCGACGGCCAGGTTCGCGCCGCCGCCGCGTTCCTGAACGGTCTGTTCGACGCGGAGCGCGACCACTGGTATCCGATGCTGGTGGTGGTCGACGAAGCGCAGCTATTCGCCCCGGCTGCCTCCGGCGAAGCCGACGGCGAGGCGCGTCGCGCCTCGCTCGGTGCCATGACCAACCTGATGTGTCGCGGCCGCAAACGCGGCCTTGCCGGCGTCATCGCCACCCAACGGCTGGCCAAGCTGGCCAAGAACGTCGCCGCCGAGGCGTCCAACTTCCTGATGGGACGCACCTTCCTCGACATCGACATGGCCCGCGCCGCCGATCTTCTCGGCATGGAAAGACGGCAGGCGGAAATGTTCCGCAATCTCCAGCGCGGCGAGTTCGTTTCGCTCGGCCCGGCGATCGGCCGCCGTCCGGAACCGGTCAGGATCGGTCCGGTGGAGACCATGGGGCGTGGCGGTGGACCCAAGCTGACGCCGCTGCCCGAGCAGGGCGGCGAGGCGGCGCGCGAGCTGATCTTCCGACCGACAACCGGCGAGGAAGCTCCCCGTGTCGCCGCAGCGTCCGTCTCCACGGCCGATATCCTTTCCGAGCTGTCGCGTTCGCGCGCGGCGCTGGCACCTGCGCCAGAGGACAATCCGGCCCAGGCCGACCTGCTGGGCCGCATTGCCCGTGACGAGGCGATCGAGGATATCCTGGTGGAGATGATGGCCGAGCCGGATGCCGCCTTCCAGCCTGTGTCGATGCTCTATCAGGACTTCCTCGTCCGCTGCCGCATCAAGCGGGTGACCGGCGACAGTCTCGATCTGCAGTCGTTCCGTCAGCGTCTGTCGCTGGCCCGCGCCGGCGTCGAGACGGAGGCGGTCGACGAGGACGCCTGGCAGCAGGCCACGCTGATTTCGGCGTCGCTGCCCGAAGACATGCGCGGCGTCTTTTTGCTGGTCGCCAAGGCGGCGCTCCAGAAGGCGCCGTGTCCTTCCGATGCCGAGATTGCCCGGGCTTACGGCACCCGCTCGCCATCGCGCGCGCGCCGCCTGCTTGCCTACATGGAGGAGCGCGGTTTTCTCGTCTGCGCGTCCGACCTGCGCGGCCAGCGGATGATCCAGCTTCCAGATCTCGGCTGGCAAACGGCGCCCGGTTCGGCGACGGCGGCGGCCGCTGCCGAATAAGACCCTGACAATACGCTCTATTGCTGTGTCTCCGCCTCTTGGAGCGCCGGGGAAAACGCGACAGACTGCCGCTCCGACGGGTGCCGACTCGGGAGGAGATCGGTCGCCGCGCGGGAGGATGGTATGACATTGGCGAAGTTGGGCGAAGGGGCGGCTGCTGCCGTCGACCTTCGCGGTGTTGCGTTCTCTGAAGCCGAGCGGGTGATTTTCCGCGCCGGACCGCTCTCGGCCTCGGCCTTCCGATTTGCCTCCGGCGTCGACGCCGTCAGGCTGTCGAATGGACACGACGAGGTGGTGGTGCTGCCTTTCCAGGGGCAGCATGTCTGGTCTGCCCGTCTTGGTGGCCGCGACGTCGGCATGAAGTCGATGTTCGACATGCCGCGCCCGACGCAGAAGTTCTTCGAGACTTATGGCGGCTACTTCCAACATGCTGGCATCACGGCGATCGGCGCTCCCGGCCCGATGGAGCGCCGCGAGCAGCATGGCGAGTTGCCTAACGCCCCCTATCGTGATGCAGCCGTCCTGATCGGCGAGGACGCAAGCGGGCGCTACATCGCCGTCACCGGCCGCTACAACCACACGGTCGCATTTGCCACCAACTACGAGGCGGTGCCGCTTCTGAAACTCTACGAGGGACGGTCGCGGATCTCGATTGGCATCACCGTCACCAACCTGAAATCGTCGCCGCTCACGGTCCATTATCTCGGCCATCTCAACTGGCGCGCCCGCGAAGGCGGCCGGTTGGTCGGTACGGTGCACGAAACGGCCGAGAGTTTGCGCGTCCGCCAGGAAATCCCGCCGCATATCAAGCCTGGGCCGGGCTATGTCGAATGGATTGCCGAACTCGCCAAAGATCCCAGCAAGGCCGGCACCCTGACGTCGGACAAGATTTTCGCGCCCGAAGTGGTGTTCGCCTTCGATCCTCTGACCGACGACGAAGGCAGATCGCATTTCATGCAGATCCATCCGGACGGGACGGCCGACTACACCTCCTTCAGGCCCGAGGACACCGGTGCCGCGGCCCGCTGGATCTGCCGGACCGGCGATCAGGAGGCGGTCGGAATGGCCTTCCCCGTACGATCACCCGACGAGGCGGCGCGCGTCAACGGGCAGCCGGTGACCCATGCGCCGCTCGGCAAGGGAGAGAGATTCACGACCGAGATCATAGCCGCCGTGTTCACGCCGGCGGAGGCGGAGGCCATGGCCCGTCATATCGAGACGGTCAAGCGCCAGCGCGCCTGAGGGAGCGTGGAGTTCAGCTGAAGGCGTCGAGTGTCGTCTTCATCATGTCGTTGGCCACCTTCATGGTCTTGGCGGAGGCCTCGTAGCTCATGCGGGCGGTCATGACGTTGACCAACTCGCTGGCCATGTCGACGTTGGGGGTAGCTACCATGCCCTCGGCGTCGGCATCCGGCGACGACGGGTCATAGGTCGGAACATAGGGATCACCGCCGGCGTTGACGATGCGCGCGGATACGCCGCCGCCCTTGACGTCCGACTGTTTCACTGTCACCGGCGCATAAGCGGACGTCGCGCCTGAAGCGCTTGGTAGCGGACCCGATGATTGGGCATTGGCGATGTTCTGCGCCGAGGCCTCTAGGCGTGTCGAGGCGGCCTGCATCCCCGACATGGAAATCGACGATATGGGCGAAATGGACATCGGGGCGGCTCCAGGCACTCGAAGTCCTGCATTGTGGGGCGAAGACGCTAAGCCCGCCTTGCCGCGATGGCGAGAATTTGAATCATTGCCTGCCCCAGGTGTCACCGGGACGATTTATCTCCATTTTCTGGAATCTTTGGACGGCGGTTCCTCGAAGAATGCCCCCTTCCGGTGCCAAATGAAGAGGCACCCGGAGACGGGTGCGGCGGGATTTGACCAGTAGCTTGCGACCGCCGGATCAATCGCTAAAGCGCCATGCCCCCGGCATGGTGGTGCCTTTCCAGGAGGCGACCATGACCATCACTCACCCGACAATGCCTATCCACGCCGCCGGACGATGCTGTCGTCGATTTTTTCGAACGTGGCTGAAACCAAACGCTTTCGAACGGGTTTGATGGGTGGCCGGTGCACGCCGGCCCTGGAGGCAGGAAATGGATAGCGGATATATTGTCGAGCTGGCCGGTGAAGCGGCCGGTGTGTTGGTTGGCGCCGGTGGCGTCTATGAGTTTCACGCGGTGGATCCGCGCTTTCGCTCTCTCGAGGGAGCGGTCTTCGACAATGGTTTTGCTGCCGAGCGCGCAGTACGGCGCCTCGCCCGTCAAGGGGCGGGAAAGACGACGCAACGCGGCCGTCGCCAGTATTCGCTCTTCCGCGATGGACTTGGTCTGACGGGGCGCCCGACGATCGAGGCTTTCAGTACGTGAACTTAGTCCAGACCTTTTCTTGGAGCTCTTCTTAAGTCTTTTGATTGACGTTTGTCTTGCCGTGGTTGTCCTTCTCGGCCGTTACCCTTCCAGACGCGCCGATCAACTTCCCGGGAGCGTTGGCTCCCGGGGCTTTTTGTTTTCAGCGGTCAGACGGACGCGGCCTGGGCCCGGCCGGCGATGAGGTCGCGATACCAGAGGGCCGAGGACTTGGGCGTCCGCACCTGCGTCTCGTAGTCGACGTAGACGACGCCGAAGCGCTTCGCATAGCCGTGCGACCACTCGTAATTGTCCATCAGTGACCAGACGAAATAACCGTCGACGCGGATCCCCTTGTCGCGGGCGTCGGCGAGGACCGTCAGATGCTTTTCAAGGTAGTCGATGCGTCCGGGGTCGTCGCATTTGCCGTCGACGAGCTCGTCATACTGGGCGCAGCCGTTTTCCGCGATGTAGATCGGCGGCAGCTTGTAGCGGGCGTCGAGGTCGGTGAGCAGGCGGTCGAGAGCGGGCGCGTGGATCTCCCACCCCATGGCCGTGCGCGGCACATTTTCCGCCTGCACGGAGCGGGCGCGCGGGAAGGGTAGGGAAGGGTCGGCAACGATCCGCTCGGGCGCATAGAAATTGAGCCCGAGAAAATCGATCGGCGTCGAGATGATCTTGAGATCGTCGGGCTCGATCGTCGGCATGATCGGGCCGAACGCCTCCATGACGTCTGCCGGGTAGTGGCCGAGAAACACCGGGTCCATGAATACGCCGTCATGGAAGGCCCGATAACGTTCGGTGGCGGCGATGTCTTCGGAGCGATCGCTGGCTGGATAGAGCGCCTTGGCGTTGTAGACGATGCCGGCCGGCAAGTCGGACCGGCGCGCCTTGATCGCCTGCATGGCTAGCCCATGGGCAAGGTTCAGCGTATGGATCGACGCCAGCGCCGCCGTCAGATTGCGTTCCCCGGGGGCATGCTCTCCGATAAGATAGGAGAGATGGCCGGAGCACCAGGGCTCGTTGAGCGTCATGATGCCCGACAGACGGTCGCCGAGGCGGGCCATCACCACATCGGTGTAGTCAGCGAAGGCAAAGGCGGTATCGCGGGCACACCAGCCGCCGCGGCCATGCTGTTCGATCGGCAGATCCCAGTGATAGAGGGTTGCGTAGGGCTTTATTTCCGCCTTCAGCAGCTCGTCGATCAGCCGATCGTAAAAGTCGATGCCCTTTTCGTTGACCGGACCGCGACCGTCGGGAATGACGCGGGGCCAGGCGATCGAGAAGCGATAGGCATCTGCCGACAGCGACCTCAGCAGCCGCACGTCCTCCGGCATGCGGTGGTAGTGATCGCAGGCGACGTCGCCGGTGTCGCCGTTCCTGACCCGGCCGGGAATGCGGGAAAAGGCGTCCCAAATGCTCGGCTTGCGACCGTCTTCGTCATGAGCGCCTTCTATCTGATAGGCGGCGGTGGCGTAGCCGAACACAAAATCGCGGGGAAAACGTTTCGAAAGCGCGGCGTTGGACATCGGGCTCCTCCTCATCTGACACAACGCATTGCCATGAATCGGTTCACGCCGAAAGCCCCCGTCGTTTCTTTTTGCGTTCGTCCGGAATGGGCTGTATTTGGGCCATCACTGAAGGAGATGATCGCGGGCGATGGACAAGCTGGCTTCGTTCAACTGGGTGAAGATCGCCTCCTATCTGATCGTTGGCATCGCCCTGCTTCTTTGCCTTGAGATGGGATTGCTCGCCGGCCTCCTGGCGGGGCTGCTGGTTCATGAGACGGCGATCAGCGCTTCTCCCTGGCTCCGCAACCGCACCGGCTGGACCCAGCAAATGGGCAAGGCGGTGGCTCTTGTCGTCATCGTGGCAGCGATCTCGCTCGGCATCACGGCCGCCGTCGTTTCGGCCGGATCGCTGTTCACCAACGGATCCGAGGGGCTGTTCGCCCTCATTCACAAGATGGCGCAGGTCCTGGAGACCGGGCGCACCTATCTTCCGCCGTGGATCGGCGATTATCTCCCCGTCAACACCGATGAGCTTCGGCGCCAGGCGGTGAAGTTCCTGCAGGACAATGCCTGGGAACTGCAGCGTTTCGGCCAGGATGTCGGCCGCATTCTCGTCTACATCCTGTTCGGCATCATCATCGGCTCGCTGGTTCTGTTCCGGAAGCCGCCGGAAAAGCCGCACGGCCCGCTGTCCATCGAACTGATCGGTCGCGTTCGTCGCCTGACGCTGTCCTTCCGTCGCGTCGTGTTCGCACAGATCCGCATTTCACTTCTCAACACGACGTTGACCGCTCTCTTCCTCTATGGCCTCGATCCGCTGATCGGCGTTCAGTTGCCGTTCCTCAAGACCATGGTGGCGGTGACCTTCATCGTCGGCCTGCTGCCGGTGATCGGCAACATCATCTCCAACACGGTCATCTTCATCGTCAGCCTGGGTGTGTCGGCTCCGGCGGCGATCGCCGCGCTGATCTTCCTGATCGCCATTCACAAGCTCGAGTATTTCGTCAACGCCCGCATCATCGGCACGCAGATCAACTCGCGCGCCTGGGAAATGCTGACGGTCATGCTCGCCATGGAAGCGACCTTCGGCGTGCCGGGGCTGATCGCAGCGCCCGTCTTCTATGCCTACGTCAAGGAAGAACTGTCGGCCAACGGCCTGATCTGAGAGCGCCGGTTTCCCGACGCTTGCGCTCTTTCGACGATCGTTATAACTTGATCTATATAACGACCAGACGGGAAACCCATCTTCATGAAAAAGTCGCTCGCCCTCGTTGCCGCGCTTGCGCTCGGCCTCCTGACTTCGGCTGCCTCCGCCGCCGATCAGGTCCGGATTTTCGCTGCCGCCTCGGTGGCGCCGTCGATCCAGAAGATCGCCGATACCTACAAGGCCGGCAAGGACGTCGAAGTGCTGGTGACGCCAGCCGCCTCAGGTGCGCTGGCCAAGCAGATCGAGGCCGGTGCGCCTGCCGACATCTTCATTTCGGCCGATCTCAAGTGGATGACCTATGCCAACGAGAAGGGCTTGATGAAGGAGGGCAGCAGTTTCAACCTCCTTGGCAACTCCCTGGTGCTGGTTGCTGCCAAGGATGACAAGGTCGCCGTCGACCTCGCCGACACGGCGGCGCTGCCGTCCGCGCTCGGCGACGAGCGCCTTGCCGTCGGTGAGGCGAAGAGTGTTCCGGCCGGCGCCTATGCCGAGGAGGCGCTGAAGTCGCTCGGTCTTTACGATGCGGTGTCGCCGCGTTTTGCCCCGGCCGAAAACGTCCGCGTCGCCCTGCAGATGGTCGCCCGCGGCGAAGCCAAGCTCGGCATCGTCTATGGCACCGATGCCGCTGCCGAGCCCGGTGTCGCCGTCGTCGCCACCTTCCCCGAAACGAGCCACAAGGCGATCGTGTATCCGATCGGCCTTACCAAGGGCGCCGGCCCGGGCGCTGCCGATTTCGTTGCCTATCTCAAGGGACCGGAGGCAGATGCCGTGTTCGCGGCCGCCGGCTTCATCAAGCCGGCCAAGTGAGCGGCCGGGGCGGCCCAGTGGCCGCCCTCCGACCGATCTCGGTCGGGATGTTCGCTCGCCGATGACCCCTTGCCGGCCGGGTGCCGATCGACCACTGTGAGCTGATGCCGGATCTCTCCCCAGATGCCTGGACCGCTATTGCCCTGAGCTTCAAGGTCGCCGCCGTGGCGACCCTTTGGGGCGTTCCCGTTTCCACCGTGCTGGCGCTGATTCTGGCGCGCGGTCGGTTTCCCGGCAAGGCGCTGTTCGACGGGCTCATCCACCTGCCGCTGGTGCTGCCGCCGGTGGTCACCGGTTATGCTCTCTTGCTGCTGCTCGGGCGCAAGGGCCTGATCGGGGCCTTTCTCGACCAGCACTTCGGCATCGTCTTCGCCTTTCGCTGGACGGGCGCCGTCGTCGCCGCCGTGGTGATGTCGCTGCCGATCATCGTGCGCGCCATCCGATTGTCGATCGAAGCGGTCGACGCCCGGCTCGAGCAGGCATCCGGCGCCTTGGGTGCCGGTCCCTTTGCCACTTTCTTCCTGGTGACGCTTCCGTTGTCGCTGCCGGGTATCCTGGTGGGGGCAACGCTTGGATTCGCCAAGGCGCTCGGCGAGTTCGGCGCCACCATCACCTTCGTCTCCAACATACCCGGCGAGACGCGCACCATCGCGTCGGCCATCTACACCGCGAGCCAGAGCCCGGAAGGTGATGGCGAAGCGCTTCTCCTGTCGGTGATCGCCGCCTGCATCGGTCTCGCCGCGCTGGTCGCCTCGGAAGTCATTGCCCGGTGGTTCAGGAGGGCTTCCTCGTGATCGACGTGGAGATCCATCAGCGCCTGGGCGGCTTTCAGCTCGATGTCGATTTCTCCGGCGACGGCGGTGTTACCGCGCTGTTCGGTCCGTCCGGTTCGGGCAAGTCGTCGGTGATCAAGTTCATCGCCGGGCTGACGCGGCTTCGTTCAGGCCGGATCGTCGTCGATGGCGCGGTGATGGCCGATGGACAAACGCGCCACGTGCCGCCGCATCGCCGCCGGATCGGCGTGGTGTTCCAGGAAGCGCGGCTGTTCCCGCATCTGTCCGTCCGACACAATCTTCGTTACGGCCGATTGTTTACGCCCCGAGGCCAGCGTCACATCGCCGAGGGACCGGTGATCGAGACGCTCGGCATCGGTCATCTTCTCGACCGGCATCCGTCGACGTTGAGCGGCGGTGAACAGCAGCGTGTTTCGCTTGGTCGGGCGCTGCTCGCATCGCCCCGCCTGTTGCTGATGGACGAGCCGCTCGCCTCCCTCGACGCGCCGCGTCGCCTGGAAATCCTGCCGCTGATCGAAGCCCTTCGCGACGAGTTCGGCATTCCCATCGTATATGTCAGCCACGCCGTCGAGGAGGTGGTTCGGCTGGCCGGCAAGGTGGTGGTTCTTGAGGCCGGCAAGGTGGCGCGCGTCGGCTCGCCCACCGATGTGTTTCGCGTCGCAGCCGACCGCTTCGAGATCATGTCGGTAATCGAGGGGCGGCTTGGGCCGCCGAACGCCCCGTTCCAGCTGACGCCCGTCGAAACGCCGGCGGGTATCGTCTGGCTGAACGGTCTCGTGCGGCCGCTGGGGCGCGAGGTGCGCGTGCTGGTTCATGCAACCGACGTGGCGCTTGCCACCCGTCGTCCGGAGGGGGTCACCATCCGGACCGTGCTGGCCGGCACCGTGGCCGATGTGCCCGATGGCTCCGGGCCGAGCGTCACGGTCGACGTGGCGCTCGATGGCGGGTCTCGTATCGCTGCCTCGGTCACGCGGGCGGCGGTGGCCGAGCTGGGTCTCAAGCCGGGGCGCCCCGTCTTTGCGTTGGTGAAGTCGGTGGCGCTTGACGAGCGTCCTTTGTGACAGGCGACCGACCGTTGGTCGCTTCTGAATGCTTTAGCCTCTTTCCTCGGGAGGCAGGCCAAGCTAACTAGCGTCGATCAAATTGCGACGAGGTTTTCCGACCATGGCCGACGCCAACAAGCGCACTCACATTCTCACCCTCTCCTGCGCCGATCGTCCGCGCATCGTCGCCTCGGTCACCACCATCCTCGCCGGCCTCGGCGGCAACATCGCCGAAAGCGCCCAGTTCTGGGATCGGGTCACCAACCGTTTCTTCATGCGCATCGCCTTCGAGACGCCGGCCGCCCTGAGCGCCGAGACGATCCGCGCCGCCCTTTCCGACACCATCGAGACCTTCGGCATGAGCGTCGACCTCGTCGATGCGGCCCGCACGCCGAAGATCATCATCATGGTCTCGAAGTTCGATCACTGCTTGCAGCATCTGATGTACCAGATCCGCGTCGGCTGGCTGAAGGCGGAGGTCGCCGCCATCGTCTCCAATCATGAGGACAGCCGCGCCTTTGCCGAGGCGCAGGGCATTCCCTACTATTGCTGGCCGGTCGACAGGGACAAGTCGAACAAGGCGGAGCAGGAAGCCAAGGTCATGGCCCTGGTCGAGGAAACCGGCGCCGAACTGGTCGTGCTCGCCCGCTACATGCAGGTTCTCTCCGACAAGCTGTCGTCGGCGCTGTTCGGCAAGGTCATTAACATCCATCACTCCTTCCTGCCGTCCTTCAAGGGCGCCAGGCCCTACCACCAGGCGCACGAGCGGGGCGTCAAGCTGATCGGCGCCACCGCCCACTATGTGACGCCCGACCTCGACGAAGGCCCGATCATCGAACAGGAAACCTCGCGCGTTACCCATGCCCTCTCCGCCGAGGATCTGGTCGCCGTCGGTCGCGACAACGAGTCGCGCGTGCTTGCCCGTGCGGTGAAGCTGCACCTTGAGGCGCGCGTTCTGATGCATGGCAAGAAGACCATCGTCTTCGCCTGACGCTTTCAGACGACGAGTTCCCAAGAATCCCCGAAAGTCGCTGGTGACCGCGATTTGCCGGCATGCTTTGGTGCGGCGTCTTCAGGAGGCAGATCTCGCCGGTCCCTGAAAGACAGAGGGGTCTATAAACATGAATTTCCAGATGCAGGCATCGGCATTGGCCGTTGCCGTTCTTTTTGTGTGCGTGGTCGACGCCAGTGCTTATGATCGGCGCGTCGTTGTGGTCAATAATACATCCACGGCAATCCAGGAGTTCTATGCTTCGAACACCGGCCAAGACGATTGGCAGGAAGACGTTCTGGGAGAAGACACGCTGCCGCCGGGCGGTGAAATGACCGTCAACATCGACGACGGCTCGGGCTATTGCAAATATGACTTCCGCGCCGTGTTTGAAGACGCCACGGAAGCCACGAAGGCGGGCGTCAATGTCTGCGAAGTGGGGCGCTTCTCCTTCGAGGAATGAGCGAGGACCGATCGCGCGAGCAGCTTTTGCTCTGCGCCCAGGCATCCACGCGGTGATCTGGCCCGAATGGCAAGAAGCTTTTCGGGCCAAGACTCCCGCTGCACTCGGGCGCCGTTAAGCGTTGTTTCATGCCGGCCTGCCAATGTCGCCCCAACCTCACCTCATGGCATGGTGTTGCGGTGCTGAAAGGCGTGTTCCCCGGAGGCCGGTTCGGAATATTTGCAGGTTGCGGTCTGCTATACGCCGGATTGTCCGCGGTGATGATCGCGATCGTCCTGGTGGCCGGCGTGAGAACGCCCGTATGGCCTGCCGACGCCGTGGTCGTTGCCCTCGTGGTCAACCGGTCGGCCGGAGATCGGTGGGCTGGCGTGGCCGGCGCCCTTGTCGGGTGGCTCCTGTTCGCCTGGTTTCGTGGCGGCGACGCGCATTTCTTCGTCTCCATCCTGTTCGTGCGGGCTCTCTCCATGGGAGTTGGCCTCTGGGTGATCGATCTCGTCCGGATCTGGACGGTCCGGTCGCACAACGAGGAACTGTTCGAGACGATTGCCGCGCTCGCCGCCGCCCTCTTTGCGCCTCTCGCTAGCCTCATCCTGGCGTTTTCCCTCTCGGAAGCCGGAATCCTACGCAACCCACCAATGCCGATCGGCGTGTGGTGGGGCGGCGGGACCGCCGCTTTTGCCATCTTTCTTCCGACGTTGCTCTATCTGCAACGCGACACCGCTCGGCTTGGTCATCGACCGGCCTGGCTGAATGGCTGGACCTTCGCAGCCGTGGTTCTGGTGTTCTCGGTTGGCGCCGTCGTCGCCACCGCCACGCTGCCAGAACCGATGGTGTTCTTCGTCGTCCCCCTGTTGCTTGCAAGCTTCATTCTCCGCCCCATCGACATGGCGGCGTTGTCGGGCACGGTCTGGTTCGTGACGATGATGGCAGCCTACGGCATGGTCGAAGCGTCGCACGCCCCTCTGCTGACACCCCTCGGCGTTTCCATCGGCGCTCTGCTGCCCATCGCCACTTGCGTGTTGCTTGAGCGTCTGCGTCAGCGCGAGCGGGATCTGGCGGAAAGCGAGAACCTTTTTCGCCGGTCCATGGATAACGCCAGCATCGGCATGACGATCATCGGCACGGATGGTCTTTACCAGAAGGTCAATGCAGCCTTCTGCAACATGACCGGCTACAGCGAACAGGAACTCCTCGGCCGGAGCTTCAAGGACATCACCTACGAAGAAGATAAGGAAAAGCTGGCCGGCTTCTGCAAGGGTATTGCGGAAGGCAGGATCCGCAACCTCAAGGCCGAGAAACGCTATGTGCGGAAGTCGGGCGAGGTCTTCTGGGCGGAAATCTCCATCATCGTCTTCGCCGATGCGATGACTGGGCGACCGGATCGGTTCATCACCCAAATCGAAGATATCGATCTCAAGAAGCGGACGCTGGAAGCCATAGCGGAGAGCGAAAGCCGCTGGGCTTTCGCCTTGGAGAACGGCCAGCAAGGCGTGTGGGATGTCGACAAGATCGGGGGGCGGCTCTACACATCGCCCACCTGGAAACGCATGCTCGGCTACGAACCGGATGATGTGTCGATCGATGGAGGCGATGCCTGGCTCGAGCTGATGCACCCGGACGACCGCGACAACTTTCTCAGCGTCAACTATGCGCATGAGCGCGGCGAGACGGAGTGGCTCGAAGCGGAGTTTCGCCTGCGCCACAAGGACGGGCACTGGGTCTGGATTCTCGATCGCGGCAAGGTGATTTCCCGTGACGCCGACGGGCGCCCGCTTCGCATCATCGGCACCCATACCGACATTTCGCGCAACAAGGCGGCGGAGCTGGAAATTCAGCTTCTCGAAGAACGCGTTCGCCTCGCTGTCGAAGCCGGCGGAATCGGCCTGTGGAGTATCGACCTCGCCACCGGGGCGGCAACGTGGAACGGCGAAACCTTTGGGCAGATGGCCAGCGAAGGCGGCGATCAGCGCTCGATGGAGTGGCTGCGCTTCGTGCATCCCGAAGATCGGCCGGGCCTGTCGGAGATGCTGCGCCAGGCTGCCGTGGACCCGGATGCAAGGGTGAACACCACATGCCGTCTGCTGAGCCCGACGCGCGGCGTGGTTCACATCCGTGTGCTTGCCGACAGGGTGATATTGTCGAACGGCGACCGGCTGTTGCTCGGCACGGCATGGGACATCAGCGAGCAGGTGAGCTCCGCCCAGGCGCTACGCGACGAGAAGGAACGCCTTCGAACGACGTTGCACGCCATCTCCGACGGCGTGATCGCCACCGATGCCGATGGTCGCGTCGCGCTGATCAATCCCGCCGCTCAACGAATGACCGGTCTCTCCGAACCGGAAGCCTGCGGTCATCCGATCGAAGAGGTCTTCCAGGCCGTTCATGACGACACGGGGCAGCCGGCGGCCTCATGCGTGCGACAGGTGCTGGAGACGGGCCAGCCGGTCGAGCGGCTCGGAACGCAGGTCATCGATGTGCGTGGTCGCGACGTGCACTACATTCGCGAAGCGGCGGCGCCG